>PANM01000019.1 GCA_002708385.1 Methanobacteriota archaeon
CATCCTCCTCTAAACGGTCAACCTTGTCGGCCATTTCTTTCCACTCATCAAGCATTGGTAGAAACTCAGGGACCTCAAATCCAAGATGGTCTGAGACTTTACTCAAAACAGATTGTTCGTAAAGGGAAATTGGGATTTGATAGAGATTTGAAACATCATGAGCCGAAACAACTGCGTCTGTTCCAACATGACAGAATGCTGCAAGTTTTGCCCTAGTTTCATCTTCCAAAGGTACCTCTGACCTACAAACTAGAATGTCTGGTATAATTCCTAAACCTCTGAGCTCTTTGACGGTATGTTGAGTTGGTTTTGTCTTCTGTTCTCCAACAGGACCCATCACGGGGACAAGGCTAACATGCACGAAGCAAACATTCTCTTGTCCAACTCTAAATTGGAATTGTCTCAACGCTTCAATGAATGGAGCACTTTCGATATCTCCTACAGTNCCTCCCAATTCGATTACACAAGCATCTGGAGTTTCTCCCGATCCATCTGCNCTGACGTGNGCCACACGCTCAATCCANTCTTGAATTTCATTNGTTATGTGAGGCACAACCTGCACAGTCTTTCCAAGATAATCTCCTCTACGTTCCTTCTCAATGACATTAGCATAGACCTTGCCGGTTGTGATATTATTTTCACGAGTTAGAGCGACATCCAAGAATCTCTCGTAGTTCCCAAGGTCAAGGTCAACTTCTCCTCCATCATCGAGAACGAATACTTCACCGTGCTCGAATGGCGACATGGTTCCAGCATCGCTATTTAGATAGGGGTCAATCTTTACTGAAGTTAGCCGCAGTCCAGCGGATTTCAGTAAAACTCCGATGCTTGACGCTGTAATTCCTTTACCCAATCCAGATAGGACTCCGCCCGTGACTACGACATACTTCATGCAATCAACGGGGTTTGAAGCCGACATGTCTCGCATATCAACATTGGCTCTGTGGATTACAAAATTACTCGCTAAAGCCTACGTCTTGCAAGTCTAAGTATCGTCTGACTCCCGAAGATGCATGGCCGGTGCTTCCAACTCCAGGATTTTAGTTACCGGCGCACTTGGCCANATTGGAACTGAATTGGTTGAAGCATTGCGCGCTCGCTATGGCGCAGATGCTGTTGTGGCTAGCGATGTGCGAGATATCCCCGATCATCCCTGTGTGGTTGGGGGGCCATATCGACATCTTAGCGTAATCGATGCAGATGCATTTGACCAAGTAATAATCGAAGAATCGATTGGCACTGTATATCACTTGGCTGCAATATTGAGTGCTGCTGGAGAAAAGAATCCCGAATTATGCGAGAGAATAAATGTCGGAGGTACAGTAACTGTTTTGGAAGCCGCTCGTAAACATGGATTGAGAGTATACGCACCATCTTCAATTGCAGTTTTTGGTCCAGATGCTCCTAAACACGCACCACAAGTATGTCCTCTCAATCCTACTACGATGTATGGTAAGACAAAAGTTACAGGTGAACGTCTAGCAATGAATTACTGGAAACAATACAACGTCGACGTGCGCGGATTACGCTACCCTGGATTAATTTCTTTCAAAGCACCAGTTTCAGGAGGAACTACGGATTATGCAGTGGACATTTTCCATACAGCAGTGAATCAAGGACATTACGATTGTTTTGTTCGTGGTGATACTCGTCTCCCAATGATGTACATGGATGACGCAATTCGAGCAACTATCGATTTGATGGACGCACCTGTAGAATCTATCGGTGACTCTAGAGGTGGTTACAACATCTCGGGTTGTTCTTTCACNGCCTCAGAATTAGCTCAAGCNGTCGCTGAAAGAGTNCCNGATTTTACTTGTGATTTCAAACCCGATGTNAGGCAGAATTATGCGGACTCTTGGCCTGATTCTATAGACGATTCTTGTGCNCAAGAAGATTGGGGATGGANGGCTGATTATGACTTAGATGCCCTNTNTGACGCAATGATTTCNGGNCTTCAATCTTCATCGATTTGATTAGACCAATCNGGNGTNCTNGGNTCAACATTAGCCCATAGAACATCATCTATTCTNAACACNGTGATAGCNGCTTCAGTTGCACCNGTCAATGCCTGACGGGCAACNAAAAGTGGNTCATTAATNCCCNTCAGATTCATGTCTNCNTTTTCTCCACTCATGGCGTCTAATCCAAACCAAGAACCNTNTTCTGCTTGNGCGGCTGAAAGGGATAGAATTTCGTCTATTGGATCTAAACCNGCATTTTCTGCAAGAACNCGNGGGATNACTTCNAGAGCGTCAGCAAAGCCCTCGATCGCCAATTGTTCTCGTCCTTTCTGNGTGGTTGCAAATGAACGCAAGTNTCGAGCCAAATGAGTCTGCGTNCCACCTCCNCCNGGCAGAATTTTAGGTTCACGAACCAACCTGAAAGCAACNCCNAGAGCATCGTCAAACGCTCTGTTTACCTCTTCTCTCACAGCAGGGGTGGTTCCACGGAGTAATGCAGTCATAGCCTTACCTTTACCATCGATTCTGACGTGCCAGGAATCATCTATTTTATCTGCGGAAAAATGAGTGTAAATCCCCACATCTCTGTCTGTCATTCGATTTGGATTTCTAACCATTTTCGCTCCGGTAAGAATAGATAACCTCTCCAAATCTTCCCGTTCAAACCTTCTATATGCCTTAATTCCAGCATTCTTCAACAATGGAACTGCTTCATCAGCAATTCCATCACGGACGCAAATCAAATCAATTCCGAACTTAGTTAGATTTTCTATTTGTTCAGCTAATCTTGCCGTCTTGCGTTCTTGAAAACCGGATAGAACGCCAGTACTACGGATTTCTATACTCGCCTCCAACTCCAATTCTTTGTTCTCAAGTCCACCATCAATAATTGCGATTTTACCACCATCAGAAAGAGTTTCTGTGGTGAAATCGAGTCGTTGCTTTTTTAGCATCAAACCATGAATAATCTCTGAATCAGAACCGCTACCATCGGTCATTTGTAGGCGTTTAACTCGGATTCTTTCGAGATCATCTCCACCATCTTCATTCTCCAAAGTTCGAGCAGCTTGAAGTGCAAGTTCGGTCATATTTTTTGATAGGGCTGTGTCGACCTTTCCAGCCATCGTGGTTGCAGTTGCGGCAATCAAATCATCTTCAGAAGCAGATTTCGTAATTTCCTCCAGTTGTGTCAGAGATTCTTCCATAGCAATGCGATATCCATTCATGATTATTGTTGGATGAACACCTATTCTTGATAATTCCAAGGCATTACGAAGAAGCTCTGCAGTTAGTAATACGGAAGTTGTCGTACCATCCCTAGCAATCCTATCTTGAGCGGAACTAGTTGCTATCAGAAGGTTAGCTGTTGGGTGCTCAACTTTAGCAGTCTCTAGAACGGTTACACCGTCGTTTGTGACTATGATTTCGCCATTTTCGTCAACCAACATTTTGTCCGAACCTCTCGGCCCTAATGTCGACCTAACAGCTCCAGCTAATGCTATAGCAGCGTTGGTATTGTTGACCAAAGCAGAACGGCCTTCAATTCGGTCGGTATCCTCCAAAGCAACATCCTGTTCGGACTCGACCATGATATTGGCGAACCACAAGCCCGCTTTCAATGCGATGTTGCACTTATCCAAGTTCAACGTAGACTGTTTAACCTAAATCAACGAGTACTCTAGTTACCGTTTGGTTCAAATATGGCAAATTACTCCGACTATACAACCTCGGGTTGAGTAGTGAGTTTATGAGTAATCCCGAAAGAGATGAATTCGAGGATAAAATGCTCGAACAAATGGCAAAGATGTTCGCCGACATGGGGATGCCAATCGACGTTGATTTATTGCAAAATATGATGCGACAAGTGCGCGAACAATTCGAGGAAATGGGCATCGATCCTGATCGTATGGCTTCAACCGAGATAAAAATGGGTACTGATGTCGATCCAGAAGAGTTTCGCAAACAGATGGAATCTATGCTAAATGGACCAGGGGGAATGGCGGAGATGTTCCGCAACATGGGAATAAAGGTTCAATTTGAAGGAAATAGCCCAGAAGAAGTCCCTGAGATTGAGGTAGAAGAAGAGGAGACAGAAGAGCCAGAAAATGATCTACCAATTGAAGATGTATTTATCCATGGAGACAGGATGTGCATTACAGTAGATATCTCTAGATACACCGATCTTCAACCTGAAGAGGTAGAGCTAAATCTAACCAGTGGTGGAGATATAATGCAATTGATGAAGACCACACAGATGCGTCCTCTGAAGCGCTACACACTCCCTCATCCGGCAGAGAACATTGTAGAATGGGACCTGAATAATGGAATTCTTGATGTCAAATTCGACATTAATTCGGAGGCTTCAACAGCCGATGAAAGTCAATAAATAAATAGGAATGAATGAAAATGAGCACAGCAGTAATTGGAATAGACCTTGGAACAACAAATAGTTGCGTTGCTACTCTAGAGGGTGGCAAAGCTACGGTTATACCGAACTCCGAAGGAAGTAGAACTACTCCCTCGGTGGTTGCCTTCACTAAAGATGGAGATCGCCTTGTAGGTATAACTGCGAAGAGACAGGCTGTTACTAATTCAGAACGGACAATCATGTCTGTGAAGAGAGAGATGGGTACAGATTGGAAAAAGAATATTGGTGACGAGGAATATACTCCTCAAGAAATGTCAGCATTCGTACTACAGAAGCTGAAATCCGATGCTGAAGAATATCTTGGCCAAGAAGTTACACAGGCGGTTATTACATGTCCAGCATACTTTACAGATGCTCAGAGAAAGGCTACTCGAGATGCAGGTCGTATCGCAGGCTTAGAGGTTCTTCGAATCATCAACGAACCGACTGCCGCAGCACTAGCTTATGGTGTTGACAAAGAAGACGATCAGACGATTTTGGTATATGATCTCGGCGGTGGAACATTCGATGTCTCAATTCTAGAAATTTACCTCGTAGATGATCAACCTCAAATTGAGGTTAAGGCTACTAGTGGTGACAATCGCCTAGGTGGAGACGACTTTGATGAGGTTGTTATTGAATGGATTATTTCAGAGTTCAAGAAGTCAACTGGAATCGATCTATCAGGTGACATGCAAGCTATGAGTCGTCTAAGAGAAGCCGCTGAAAAAGCTAAGATTGAGCTATCAGGAACAGGTACAACTCAAATTAATCTTCCATTCATCACAATGCGGGACGGGCAACCAGAACATCTCGATTTAGCATTGTCTAGATCCAAATTCGAGGAATTGATTGCCACTCTTATCGAGCGAACAATGGCGCCTACTCGCCAAGCGATGAAGGACGCTGGTGTGTCGCAGGGAGAAGTCGACAAGGTAATCCTGGTCGGAGGTTCTACACGTGTTCCAGCGGTTCAAACTGCTATAGAGAAGGAAGTCGGTAAAGCCCCGTTCAAGGGCATTAATCCAGACGAGGCAGTTGCAGTTGGAGCTGCCCTACAAGCCGGAATAATTGTCGGTGATGAGGGAGTAACCGATGTGTTACTTCTGGACGTAACTCCCCTAACTTTGGGAATCGAAACATTGGGTGGAGTGACGACAATGATGATTGAACGTAATACAACAATCCCCAGTCGCCGCTCAGAAGTATTCTCTACTGCCTCAGATAATCAACCAGCGGTCGAGGTTCACGTACTGCAAGGTGAGAGGGAGTTTTCCAAAGACAATACAACCCTTGGTCGATTCCATCTAATGGGGATCCCACCAGCTCCTAGAGGAATTCCACAAATTGAAGTCACCTTCGACATCGATGCTAACGGAATTGTAAACGTATCAGCAAAAGACTTGGGAACCGGAACTGAACAATCGATAAAGATCGAAAGTCAAACTTCGTTGTCGGAAGATGAGATTCAGTCAAAGATTACCGAAGCTGAGGAATTCGCGGAAGAAGATAAGCGCCGAAAAGCCAAAGTCGATTTGCGTAACCAAGCCGATAGTATCGTCTACCAGACACGAAAGATGATGGAAGATTCCGGTGACAAATTGACCGATGAAGACACTGGCCCAGTGAATGAAAAATTGGACGAACTCGAGGCCCTAATCATGAACGATGGCGAGCCTGTTGATTTCGAAGATTTAGATGAGGCTGCAATTCAAGCAAAGATGGGTGAATTAGAGCAAGTCATGCATGGAGTCTCAACCAAACTTTACGAGGCCGCAGCAGCGGAAATGGCAGAACAACAGGCTGCCAATGAATCCGAATCTGACGGCGACGGAGTCGTCGAGGCAGATTTCGAGGTAGTCGACGGCGACGACGACGATGAATGATTATCCCTGAGTAATCAGGTGATGTAACGTTCGAACATGGACACCTGTTCCTCCATGAGCTACGCAGGCGTTTGTATCAACATTCCAAGCGGTTCCCGCAATGTCTAGATGGGCCCATGGAATTGCTGACTTTTCACCACTTTCGTCTTCTCGGTCTTGAATGAATTGCTTGAGGAAAGCGGCTGCAGTATTTGCTCCGCCATAGCGTCCTTTTCCACCATTTCTTACATCAGCGAATTTCGAACTAGTCATTTCTTTCTCGAAAGCGGGTAAAAGAGGCATTGGCCAAGCTAATTCATCGACAGAATTTCCGGCCTGGTGAATTTTTTCTCTCAACTTATCATCATTCGACCATAGCCCAGAAGCTTCCTGCCCAAGGGCAACAACACATGCTCCTGTCAGGGTAGCAAGATCAATGATGTATGATGGATTCAATTCAGCAGACTTCCAAAGTCCATCTGAAAGTACATTTCTACCCTCCGCGTCAGTACTGAAAATTTCGATAGTTTTTCCTGAATAGGTGTCGATTACATCCCCAGGTCTGTATGCCTCCGCGCTAGGCATATTTTCAGCCATGCAAGTTATTCCATTTACACGTCCTTCATATCCGGTTGCCCAGAGTGCTTGGAACAATCCAAAAACAGTTGCAGAACCGTGCATATCGTACTTCATATCCCACATTCCTTGTGTTGGTTTAATGGAAATTCCACCTGTATCGAATGTGATACCCTTTCCAACTATGCAGGGAACCTGTTGGTCTTTTTGTTGGTCTGGGTTAAGCCGGAAAAACACCATACAAGGCTTCCTAATACTACCCTTTCCGACCGCAATAACTCCTTCCATCCCTTCTTTCTTAAGTCGAGCATAATCCCAAACTTCAACCTCAACATTATCCTTGCCTTCAGCCCAATCCAGTGCTCTTCTTCCAAATTCTTCTGGGTACAAACGATTAGCAGGTTCGTTAGCTAAATCTCTTGCTAAATGAACCCCAGTTACAACCAAGCTAGCAGACTTCAATGAATTAGTTAGGTAATCTAGATGTCTCTCATGCGCTTGGCATTCTAATTTCCAACCATTGTGTTTTTCTTCATCCTCATTTTTCTGATATTTGTCGAAGACATAATCTCGTAGCATAATCCCTTCGGCGAAGGCTGTCATATTTTCGGGAGACCAACCTGATGTGAAGCGAACTACGATTTCAGATCCAAGATCCTTGGATAATCGAGCCAAAACCTTCGCACCTGTATCTCTGGCGATTTTGTGAGTGAGTATCTCTTTCTTTCCAACTCCAATAAAAATAACCGTGCAATTTTTTGTCCACACACTCAGAGATTTTCCAACCTTTCCGGAAAAGCCCTCACTTGTTGCAGCTGCTTTAACTGCAATGCTGGCACCTCGCCCAAGCCCAACTGTTGTGTTGTTTGGAGCTTTGTCAACCCCTTTGAAAACAGGAATTATCATTACGTCTCCAGTTCGGTTAAAATTAGCACAACTCACATTCATGGATTGTGGGAAAAAGTTCCGATATACAAAGAATATCTCTTGAAACTCTTAATTTCAATAGTTTTTTTTCGAAGATAATAATTATTTTGTACCAAAAATCAATTTTTCCTTCTTTTTGCAAAAGCCGCCAATAGTATTGAAAATAAATGAATAAAAATTGAGGGAGCGGGTAGTAATCCTTCTTTATTCTCAGAGATTTCTACTATAGAGTCGTCAATATTTTCTTCTACCCACTGGGAAGCATCGATTACTCTCTTTTGGTAGTGTATACTCCAGTTTCCATCCTCGATTAGGGTTAGATTTCGAGCTTCTAAAGTGATCTTGGTTTGATTCGTAGCGTTCACTCCAAATAGTGATGAATTCCATAGCACTTGGCCACTTGAATCAGAATACTGTAAGGTGACATTTGAGGTACTCGCTCTTCCAAGATTTACTACATGAGCATCGATTTCATCCCCATTTATCTCGATATTTTCCACAACTAATCGAGCCCGCCAATACCAGACATTATCGATTAGATAGATCATTACATCTAGTTCCTCACCGAGTCTTTGGGATAGCGGCTCTATCGTTCCAAGGAGGAATTGCTCGTCGTCGGTCTCGAAGGTGAAGGTTGGATAACCCATCACTCCATATCCATAATCACGACTAGTTCCACAATTAGGGTAAAGCCCTTGGTTAGCGTTACGAATAGGGATATCTGAAATGTTTGAATTTACTTCATCTCTAATGTGATGATACATTTCCCAATCCGATGGCTGTTCTGGCCATTTACCCCATGGATAGAGCATGATCCAAACACCGGTATGCATGGTGATGTACAGGTCCGCATGAGGTACAACCTCGTTCATGTAAATTGAATTGGCCAGAGTTTCGGATTCACTAAATGCACTACTTCCCGGTTGTGTAGTGGGGCATGTGTTCCAGTAATGGTCGTAATTTCTGTTTAGGTCAACTTGATTGATATTCCATCTTGTATCGAAGTCATTACCATCCGCGTTTAGCATAATCAGAATATGTAATTCAGTTGTGGCTAATACATCGAGAACGTCCTGCTCCCCATCAGCCCAACCTTCGATGTAATACTCAGCAACTAGGAAGGCAAGCTCGGTTCCAAGATGTTCGTTGCCATGATGTCCACCATCGATGTAAACAACGTCTTTTTCGCTTCCATCTGGTTTTGTTTCTTGACTCCAATCAGAAATTTGTAACATCCAAAGATTCCTCCCCATCTCGGTCTGACCAACAACCAGAAGATTGACGATTTCCGGGTAGTCATCCGCCCAATTGTTCACGTCTAGGGTTAGAGTTGCGTAGGAATGATACCAATGCTCTTGGATAATGTCTGGCTGACCAATCTGTGCGGTAGCAACAGGCGTAGTCGAAACAGATAGTATTGATGCAACAATCAATACAGTTAGCCAGCGGCGCATGCGCCGCTGTAGGGGCTATTGCATAGAATCATTGCCATGATTTGTGTACTAAAGTGGTATCAATTTCGATTAGCAATATGCGCGGCAAGAATCTTTGTTGCAATTAAAGCTGCATTAAATTGTGTTAATCTGTCATCGCCGGGTGCAATTTCATTAATATCGGCTCCAATTATTTCAGCGCTGCTGGCAAATAGCCCTTCGATTATTTCCACCGCGCCCCAATGGGTTAGTCCACCAGGAACCGGCGTTCCGGTATCTGGAACTAATTGACCGTCTAGACCATCGATATCGAATGTTAACCAAACCGGACCAGATAAGGAATTAATTCTTTCAATCAGTGAATTCCATCCGGTTTGTCCGTTAGATGGACTGAAGAGGTCTTGAGCATAGAAGGTCTCAATTCGATTATCAGTTTCAGCTAATTTAGCTTCATCGAGTGAGTATGCGCGAATTCCGATCTGCAAAAGACTGCCGATTCCACAATCTAGAGCTCGCCTTGCAGCAGTACCATGACTGAATCGCTCACCATTAAGTGAATCTCGGAGGTCGGCATGAGCGTCAACTTGAACTATTGTGAGTTTGGACAAGTCACCAGCAATCGCGGGGTGATTCTGTAGAGCTTCGACTACCGGTGGTAATATCCCATGCTCTCCACCTAAAACAATAGGAAATTGATCTGAGTTAAGCCAAGGAATCAGGTAGTCCCTAACTGAATCTAATTGTTCCCTTAGAGTCCCTGCCTCGGAACTCCAAGGCTTAGCCGTGTGAAATGCAAGCCCACAAGGCAATTCCTCTTTCAGCAATGGGTCGTATAATTCGACCTGCGAACTTGCCTCAATTGCGGCCGCAGGTCCATGTTCTGTTCCCTCTCCCCAACTTGTAGTCATCTCGAATGGAACAGCAATAATTACTACATCCCAAGGCCCTTTATCAGACTCTGATAATCCAAGGAAGGTAGGCTTAGGCTCCCCGTCCATGGATTGTGCTGACTGATTATTCGATTAACCACTTCGGGTCGCATCTATTGGAATCGTGGACTCGATGTGCGATTGTTGATAAAGAACGGGCTTCCATATTCTACTATAGGAGGGGGATGCGATGGGTATGACGCTAGCAGAGTTAACTCAGGCAATCCGCCGTAAGGTCGACTCGGAAATGGAAGTAATTGTCGCCGAATCTATTGCCGAACATGCCTTAGGGTTCTTCGGTTTCTCAAATCGTATCATCGACAACGCACTAGAACCCACAGATCGTAACCTCTTCTATCAATTACAAGATTATGAGTTGCTCACTACAGAATCCGAAGAAACAACACTTTGGGATGGTAGAGAATGGAGAATTCACTATTGGAAATTTAAAGCCGACGCCAGAGAGTTTGCTAGAAGAGCAATGTCAGAGGCTGACAATAAGGAAGAAGAAGACCCATACGCAGGCATTTACGAAGACGTCCCTACATCTCTTTGGAAAGAGAGAATGACAGATGAAAACGAAGACGATGACTGGGAAGAACCACTTTTCTGAGCCTAATGTAGAGTCACGACGGGCAAATGTACAAACAATACTACCGAAGGGAAAAGATGTGGACAACCGTTTTCAGAGCGCTCTGCTTCTAACATTACTACTCCTGATACCTTTAGTTGGTATCGCTGGAGCAGACGAAGTTGAGCCAGCACCAACATGCGAAATTCTAGTTGATTGGGAATATGATTGGGCTTTGGATGATAATGGTACTTGGCAAGAAATTGTAATTCATAGATACAGGACAACCTTTGATCCAATCTTTGAAAATGGAACCTCTCCAAGCGGGGTTACTGTTTTTGTTCAGCACATCAGAGATGGTCTAATCATCGCCACTGAGGCTGACTCTAGCTATGTTGTAGCAGGTGGTGAAATCGATGTTGTTTTGCCAGATGAGCCGGTATTTCTAGACGAAGTATTTGTCGAAGTCAGTTCGGCTGAAGCCTCCTGTTCACGTTCAGTTGATATGACAATCTGGAACCAACCGATTTCTGACCATGAAATAACTCGAGAAACCACATGGGAATTAGACAATCAAGCAGAGGGAGGTTCAAGCCTATACTTTGAAGGCCGAGGTTGGCAAAAAAGAACGGGGAAAAGTTTGTCATCCAGCGAACTTGGCAATGGCTCTCTGATACTTGATTTGGATACTGGATCTGACCAAATTTACCTCACACTTGATTTACACAATGTCTGGATGAACGAGACTTATGACGGTACAGAAATTTCGCGCCAAATATTTGAGATGCGGGGTACTGGCGCCCTAGAATTTCAAAGTGATTCACAAGACTCGCTTATTGACATAGAAGCTAATGTGTACCAAGCCTACATACTTCGAGACTGGGAAAATGGTATTTTAACAGAGCGTCTGACTTTGGAAGCATCAGGGTCTATTTCCTATAATGGAGGTTCTAACAACAGTACCGAAGGCGGATATGGAGAATTATCAGTTTTCTATTTAGAAACCTGGGATGAAGACGGAGTACGACGACTATCTGATACACAGATTGATGCCAATCTAAGCCTCCGTTTACAAACTCAGGAAGAAGTGTTTTCGATAGAACTTGATGAATTCCGCTCTAGAGAAAAATGGCTAGATGGTGTCCGTGATGAACAATCTTTCAAAATCAAAGGCTCTGGAGAATTTGGTTTCCCTATTGAAGATAGTTCATTTGAGGTACAAGTAAATGGAACAGTACCAGACATTCACTACGAGGTTATTGGTGGAGAAGTAGTCGAAGATCGTATAATTGTCGACGGACAATACACAGGAGATGCAAGTGGTTCATTTGGTTTTGTCCGTCAGATCGATAAATCCTTAATTGAGGAGAATTCAACTGGTGAAAGATTCGAGGTAGATGTGATACAGAATGAAGTTTGGTTCAATATTTCAGGGACTCCAATAGGACCATTAGGCCAAGAAATTGAAGCAGAACACAATCTGACTTACGAGTATACAGTGCCTCAAACAGATTGGGCAAATCGAACAATTCGGTATATGTATGTAGAAGACAATGGCACCGTTACGAACGAATATCCTGATAGGTCTCCAATCATAATGGAACCTGAGCGACCTCAATATGAAGGTGACATGAACATAACAGCCTTCAGAGAATCAGGAGTAGTCCCCGATGAATATCTAACTGGAGATATATTCCCCACATCTGGTGATGGAAGTGATCAGAGAATTGAAATCACAGGTATTTCGATAGGTATTGCCGACGGGCATGAAGTTGAATTAGCGGAATGGAGAGACACAGAATCAGAAGACGGATTTACTGCCTATGGTACAGTGATAAATGAGGGATTACTTGCAGGTTTGCTTCACGAAGTTAATCGAATTATAGAAATTGATTTGCCAATAAATGATGATAACGACAATCAGTCACAATTGGTTAGAGTTGTTGAACATCAGACTTTGGAAAGAGTCCTATATCCCTCTGTGATTACCGAAGCCGAAAATACCCCTCCTACCTTAATCAGTCTAAGTTTTAGAGAAGGTATTCTATTCACCGAAGGCGGTATTGCTCACATCGAAGCAGTGATTGAAGATGTTGACACCGACGTGATTGGAGTAGTAGTAGATTTGAGTGATTTTAGCCTAGGAATAATTACCTTATCCGATTCCGGCCTAAACGGTGACGAGGTAATTCAAGACTCGGTTTGGACTGCCAAAATCAATCATGATGGATTAGAATTTGGAAATCTATCTGTCTCGGTAAAAATTGATGATATATGGACTGAAGTTCAAACAGCTACCTATCTTGAGATAACCAATTCTGCTCCGCGAATAATATCCCGTCAATTCACTCCTGAATTTGCATATCGAGGAGAAGAAATAACTGCCAGTCTTGATGTCCAAGATGGGCACGGTGTATCATCAGTAAAAATTGATTTGCTGAGTGCAGGAGGGGAATTAATTCCACTAGTTTATGATTCGGAAATTGGTAGATGGACTGGTCAGTTCATCCTACCTGATTCACTTTCTCCTGGGCTGAGGACCATACCACTACAGGTTGAAGATACTCAAGGGGCTAGTGCACTAATCGATGGCGGTACTGTAATTCAGGTACTAAACGAAGCCCCAATAATAACAAATGTGTCTTTCTACGAAAATGGAGAGTGGGTTCCTGTCATTGAGATTCCCAAATCGGATCCGAAAACGTATACCATTGAAGTCTCAATTACCGACCCAGATGGAGTCTCCTCCGCCCAAGCGAAGATTGGGCGTCTTGCTCCAATTGGGAAATCTGAAACATGGTTATTATTGCAAGACGATGGAGAAGATGGCGATATCCTAGCAGGTGATGGTATTTTCTCGATGGAATTCGAAGTTCGTTCTACATTGACTGAAGGGGAGATAGAATTCTTTGTTCGATCTTCAGATATTTTCCAATCACTAACACCGATTGATGAGCAGATATATTCAGTTACACTTGTCGAAGAGAAATCATCAGGATTAGGTGGAACAAATTGGATTATGGAAAATTCAACCACTCTTGTCATAATTGTATTATTGCTGCTTCTTTCTTTAGCAGCCACTGCAATAGTTTTGACAATGCGAAATGCCGATTTCGACTAAAGAAGGGGGGAATTCGAGACACATTTCTTGGTACGAGTGCCGGGATTTGAACCCGGGTTCAGGCGTTGGCAACGCCCGGTGATAACCACTACACTACACTCGTGTGAAATTGGGGAATCAAGACTCACTTTTCTAAGCGTCGGTGTTCTAAGCAGAGAGTCTGTGCAGGTTTTCGATGATTGTATCCCGTGTACTTCGATAGACATCTATGGGTAATCCAACTGGGTCCTCAAGCCCCCAATCTTCTGCAATTGGTAACGCTGGACATTCAACTCCACATCCCATACTGATGATCATATCCCATCCTATTGTATCTATTTCGTCTATTGATTTCGGCCTTAATCCCTCGGTACTAACACCTAATTCCTTTAGCACAGATAGCGAATTCGAGGCAACAACAGAACCTGGATGAGTTCCTGCCGATTCTGCCTCATGGCCATAATGCCGAGCCAATGCCTCTGCCATTTGACTCCTGCAGGTATTGCCAACGCAGACGAACAGGAGCCTCATATTGGCTGAAGGATGGTTGACCTACTTGAATGAAACACCAATAGATTACTTTCAGAGACCTAGGTTGTTGGAATAAAATTGTATTATTTTCTTCACGCAGGCTTGAAGTAGGCCTCACCTCGCCATGCTGTTCAATGTCTGATTCGCCAATCTCTCATCATCCCGGCGGAAGTCTCCCAATTGCTGATTCCCAGAGTCCATCTGAGGATACCCCGGCCTCTCCAGAACAAAAGGCACAGATGGAGCAGGCCTATGCTCAAATGCGCCGAAAGATGAGAATGACTCAGTTAGATGAACAGATTAAACACAAAATCATGGTACTTTCAGGGAAAGGAGGAGTTGGGAAATCAACTGTGTCAGTTGGATTAGCATTATCACTTGCTCGTCAAGGCAAGAAAGTTGGTTTGATGGATATAGATATTACAGGTCCTAACGTACCAAAGATGCTTGGAATTGATGAAGCGGAATTGCACGTAGAAGATGGACAAATATTCCCGGCTATTGGCCCTCATGGCGTCAAAGTAATTTCAATGGCATTTCTTATTGAAGACCCAGATAAGCCGGTAATATGGCGAGGACCGATTAAACTGGGTGCAATTCAACAATTCATTGGAGACGTCGCATGGGGTGAATTAGATGCTCTGATTATTGACTTCCCACCAGGAACTAGCGATGAACCGCTAACAGTTTCCCAAAGTCTTCCTGGAATTGATGGAGTTGTTATCGTAACCACTCCTCAAGACGTTGCTCTTTTGGATTCTCGAAAGTCAATCAATTTCGCTAAGACTATCTCTTTGCCATGCCTTGGTGTTGTCGAAAACATGAGTGGTTACACGATTATAGGCAAAGCCGAATCAAACTCAAAAATCAGTGTTACAGGACCTACAGGCACTGCAATTGAAACCACAGTCGATGAAAATGGAGAGTGGTCGTTAACTCTAGATGTTTTCAAGTCAGGTGGTGGTAAAGAAGCGGCTATAGAATTGGAGGTTCCATTCCTTGGTGCTTTACCATTCGATCCAGGTATCGTTAGAGGAGGCGATGATGGTGTTCACAGGATTATCGCTGAACCCGAAGGCTCCACTGCTGCAGCCTTTGATGTAGTGGTTGAGAATGTTCTGAAGGAGTTGGATGGAAGTAGCGGCCCAACAGTTCGAATATCTTAGGTTGGACTGAAATTCCTTTTTTTCGAATATTTTCCTTAGGGGTGCATTCTTGACTCAATGTGTGTCCCGTTGACTTAGGGGAGTGAATACCGTTATGGCTGGGGGCTCTGGAATTTACATCTCTTGGCTTATGGGGGCTATTCTGCTTTCTGTCGCTTTAATGCCTCTAATGAAACCCCCTTGGGCAAAGATTCGTATCCAAGGTTTCGTAGATATGTTCCGTCGATATTGGGCACACATGTTCGTAGTATTCTCTGTTTATCTCTGGAAAGATATTCTAGACCAATTAGATCGCACTCTTATGGCTAATACTCAGCTCGACATGACTCCCTATGTCTATGCAATTGAGGGAGATATTGTACTTTGGATTCAGGATGCCTTCCAGAATGAACTACTATCCATTGTTCTAACCCACTTTTACGTAATGGGTTTCATGACTGCAACCTTCGCGTCGTTTGTTTATCCAATCTATTTTGACGATAGACATATGGCCGACAGAGTATCATTGTCTATGTTTTGGGTATATGTATTGGCCATTCCTTTCTATCTATTTTTCAATGTTAGAGTAACCGGAAATCATATCCCCGCAATGGAGACAATCGCCTATGATCTGACTCCTGAAATTCATAATTGGTTTACAAGAATTGACCCATTTACAAACGGAATGCCAAGTCTTCACATTGGGCTTCCATTTGCCGTATGGTTAACCTATCTAAAGTGGGACGAAGATGGGCGTTGGGCCAAATTCAGGACTGCTTTGATACTGTTTATCCTTCTCACAGGATTCACTATCCTCTATCTAGGAATTCATTGGGTAGTTGACATCATTGGAGGTATTCTTGTAGCAATACTTGCCGTTAGACTGACGGAAAGAACTCAAGAGCCAATTTGGCGTTTTGCAGATGAACGCCTATTTACACGTCGCTTAGCACGTTTTATGAAAGATCCAAGAGCTTGGTCTCAAAGGGTAAAGAAATCAGTAAATCGGCAAATTGATCCATATCGAGAACCATCAAAAACACAGACTGGAGCAGTAATTATTGCAATTATGCTCGGAACAGGAGTAGTTCTACTTTGGGACGCAACCCACCAAGATTTTCCAGTTGAGGGTGTCACTCCCACATACGCCGTAGGCTCTGGCGAATGGTTGGTTACTGTACAAGAAAATGAAAATGGAACAATTGATTTGATTTCTTGGAATTCTCAACTTAGGGAATTAAAGACTATCTCAACGATAGTAATTGGAGAAGAAGGATGGACTTCAGTACCGAAGGTTTCTGTTTCGGAAAAAGGCGTGGTTCTCTTTGATAGTTTCAAATTAGAATTTTGGGCTTACACCGATTCCGATAAGAATTTCCAATTAGATTGGTTAATCGAAGAAATGGATAAAGATTCAGAACCAATGATTGATGTTTTGTTGGCTGAAAATGAGATTAACGAAGTCGTTATTGTAATTGTCTATTCAGAAGAATTGGTTTACCGCAGCACCGATGGTCAGATAACTGAATATCCATCTATGACAGGTCCGTTCAGTATGGTTGCCTCATCCGGGCCTCTCATCGCTGCAGCTAATTCCACGATTGATGGACCAGTGCTTGACATTGTATCTCTTGCAACTCAGTTTACTCTAAGAATTGATATCGCCAATAACACTGATCCACTCATCGACGCCCAAATTGAGGAATTTTTCGGGGAGGCTGTAAATTACTCAAGCTCTAGAATTGTGGAATTAGCGATGGATGGAAATTACATAGTCGCTGTTATAGATCTCGGACCAGTTAATCGTACTATCCTAATCGATACCGCTACTGGATCTCAAATGTTGCTTTCCGACCCTCTATGGCCTTCATCATCTCCCAGTATTTCTGGCAATAATGTAGTCTTTCTACAAATTCCTAGATTTGATCCAACTGCTAGTCCGGATGACTTATTGACAGCAAGAGATGTATTTCTACACGATATTCAAGAAAATAGGACCTTGCAGTTGACAAATGACCCAGAAGTGGACCAATATAATCCACAAGTTTTGGAGTCCAATGTAGCGTGGATAGAAAGCCAAGAAGATGAAGGCTTGGAAATTCGTATGTATGCCTTGGAGGAAACTTTCGAACCTTATTCCTCCGTAGTCTTACAATCTTCTATCGTTCTACTAATCCCGATGATAGTTCTATATGCATTCCAAACTGCAAATGAATCTTCAAGAGCCAATGTTCCTAGAAAAGACTGATTTATTCAGCAAGCCTAAACATTTCTTCGAGGCTATTTTGTGCTAGCTTAATTATGCCCTCATCAAGTTCGATAATTTGGTCTGGATGTGGTTCTCGAAGTGCTTGAAGAATATCTTCTAATTGAGTCATTTTCATGTAACGGCACATGACACAAGTTCCTATCAAATTCAATTCATTTTCAGATTCTGCTCTTATCCTATCGGCTGTACCACATTCAGTAATTAGCATGATATCTGGTTTACCTTCCGTTCCCAGTCTGAGAGCCTCTTCACGTAGCACTTCACTACTACCAACAATATCGCTTTCAGCGATTACGTCGGAATCACATTCCGGATGACTTAGGACCTGCAATTGTATCCCGTCTTTTGCAGTCCTTTCTTTCCAAGAACGAATTTTATTTCCGGTGAATGTTGCATGAACATAGCATTCACCATCATAATTGATGACTTCTTTTTTTCCTTCAAGATGTTCAGTAAGATGTTTCCCCATCAATTTATCAGGTACGAAAATAAGTTTGTCTCCTGGTAA
The DNA here is from genome assembly GCA_002708385.1 of Methanobacteriota archaeon. GTDB lineage: Archaea > Thermoplasmatota > Poseidoniia > Poseidoniales > Thalassarchaeaceae > MGIIb-O1. Next base: position 18,226 of record PANM01000019.1, read on the forward strand.
CTTTTCACAAATTTTGAGATAATTACTACTGGTTACACAAACATCAACCTCAGCTTTTACTTCAGCAGTGGTATTAATGTAACAGGCAATTGGAATACCGGGGTATTTTGCTTTCAAGTCACGTACATCTTGGGCAGTGATACTATCCGATAATGTACAGCCCGCTTCAGGAGAAGGATGTAGGACCACTTTGTGAGGGCTGACTATTTTCGCGGTTTCGGCCATGAATCTAACACTTGAAAATAGAATAGTTTGTTGGGGTGCATCTCTAGCAGCTTTTGAAAGTGAGTAACTATCAGAAACCGAATCTGCAACGCCGTAGACTATGTCTGGCGTTTGATAAGAATGTGCGATGAGGAAAACATCATTTTTTTCCTTCAATTCATTAATTTCCAAGGTTAAAGGTGCAATTGTTTTACAGGTCTCGATATCCCATAATGTTCCTTGATTGATAACTTTCTGTAACCTTATTGCCTCTTTTTCTATTTCTTCTTCAGAATAGGACTTTGGAGACAAAGAACCACGTAGAAGAGGGGCCGAAGTCATCTGCATTGTCATAGATTTTCGCTACTTCGTCGTGTGCAACCGCTTTCAAGTCATCTCCTATCGGAAGTACATGGATGAGTCTGCGATTCCCTTTTGGTTTGAAGATTCATTGCTACATATCGGAGCGGAAGCGACTGCTATTTCTGGTTCGTGGATGGGTTTGGATGCAGTGCTAAAAAAGCGTGAACCACGCGCCTACCGTCACCCCTCATTAGACAAAAAATTGACTCGCCAAAGATTGGCTGCAGAAGCAAGAATTCTTTCTCGTTTACAGAGACTTGATTTCCCATCTCCATGTTTATTCGATGTTGACTCCGAAGGGGGCTGGTTATTGATATCTCGAATAGATGGAGTTCCTTTGTACGAAGCGTTACAAAACGGAAATGCTGGTTTGAATGAAATAAAGAAATTTGGGGAATTAATTCGTAAATTGCATGAGGCTGATGTTTCTCATGGTGATTTGACCACACATAATGTGCTATATGATAAAGCTGGAAATCTAAGTTTGATAGACTTCGGCCTTGCAAAAATTTCTCCTGAGATTGAACAACTTGGTTTGGATTTACAGGTTCTTAACGAGTGCCTTACAGCAAGTCATTACGAAATTGACTCGGCAGTAGAGGTGATGATTGAAGGGTATCAGTCCGGAGATTCAGGTCAAACAAAGGCATTGGTAAATATTTCAGCAGAGGAAGTAATTGATCGATTCAATGCCATTCGCGGACGAGTTAGATATCATGCATGAGTTGAGTAAATGAGGATTTTATTTGCTACAGGAAATGAAAATAAAATCATAGAGGCTCAGGAGACTTTAGCTCCACTCGGTCACACAGTTGAAGGATTGTTGATTGACGGGAAGAGACCAGATTTCAATGAACCCAAAGAACTTGGATTAGAGGCTGTTGCTGAAGCAAAAATCTTACAGGCATTGACATTGATAGAGGGTACTGAACTCCAAGGTAGTGCTATCCTAGTGGAAGATTCGGGTATTTTTCTTGATGCATTTCCAAATTGGCCAGGAGCAAAATCTTCTGATGTAGAAAAAGAAATTGGGTTATTAGGGGTAATTGAAAGAGTAAACAAATCCGAAATTAGAGGTGCGGAATTTCGAGCGGTGGCTATTCTTTCCGACGGTTCAAAATTTTGGAAATCAAAGGGCGTTTGCCGGGGGAGTATTTCTGATGAAATAAAAGGTCAAAAGGGATTCGGTTATGATCCCATATTCATTCCATCAGAAGGTGATGGTCGAACTTTTGGAGAGTTGGGGGCAGAGGTGAAAAATCAAATCTCTCACCGTAAAAAAGCCATGCAAGGTCTCTCAAATCTTCTCAAATCCCCGTCAAGGTGAATAGAGACAGGCTGCTGTGAGGGGCGAGGAAGTAACGTGGTTTCGTACACTAGGTTGTTACTTGTGGTGCTACTTCTTGTAGGCACACCCCTGTTTTTATTATTCGTAGGTTCTATGAATCTTGGTCAAAAGATTGCTGCCTCAACCGTTCTCATAGCCTTCTTTGCTCTATTTATTTTTTCAGGACGAAAGCCATTACCCCCAGTCCCCAAAACACAGGTTGTAGTTGAGGAGAATCAAGAGGAGCTGGAGGAAGAGCAACCTATTGCAACAGAAGTTGAGGTGCAAGCAGATGAACAGGTTACACGTAGTCGTGGGAGAGTTGCAGCTCCTCTAACTCCACAAATGCCTTCTCCCATGCCGGCCCCTAATCCCCCACCAATGCCAGCTCCTGGGATGTCAATACCTCCTCCTCTTCCTCCTGAAATACCTCCAATGGCAGTTGACGGCGGCACGGTTGCAAAGAGATTCGTAGTAACCAATGATGCCCAATCAGAGATGGAGACTGAAATAGAGACTTATGTTGAAGAGCAGCGTGAGAAGAGAGCGGTTATTCGAGGGAAAATTGAGAGACGCCGGCGAATGGCGTTAGCAGAGAGAAAGGCTGCAAAAGTCAGAATGTGGACTGAGTTAGAAGATGGAGAAGATCTAGGTGCTTTACTGGATAATCCAAATCATGGACTAATTGTAATCGAAGAAGACGAAAGTCCCGATGATTCATCCCCTTTGGGTGTATCATATGTCCGAATTGATGAGTCTAGAATACTCAAAATAAGAGTGCCATTGAAGATTCCAGAGAAGGCAGTAAGCAAACCGGTTGAAGAATTTTCAATGGTCGAGGATATGCCGCCTATGCCTCCTCCGCCTAGCGGGTTACCCCCGATGCCACCTCCCTCTGGAATGCCTCCACCTCCTCCGCCTGAGTGAGCGTATCTTCAAGCGGCAGTTGCTCTTCGGTCAACCATGAGCGAAGATGTGCTATTGGTAGAGAATGTCCCAGTCGAGGGCTCAAGTCCAGCTGGTGGAGTGATATCTGTTTGGACGTTAAATCGTCCAGAAAAACTCAATGCTCTGAACAAAGATTCGCATACTGCTCTCAAACAAGCCTGTGATGAAGCCGAGGCAGATGATAACGTCCGAGTAATCGTAATTCGTGGTGCTGCATCTTTACCGGCCCCAGAGGGCAAGCGTCAGAAACCAGCTGCTTTTGCGGCCGGGGCCGATATTTCTGAGTTTGCCGGAAAGAATTCAGATGACGTTCGATCATTCTTTGAGGATAATGCATGGGAAAGAGTTTGGAATCTATCAAAACCAACTATTGCAATGGTCGATGGTTTTGCTCTTGGAGGGGGAACTGAATTAGCACTTTCCTGTGATTTACGAATCACTAGCACTCGGGCTAAGTTTGGAACTCCTGAAATTAATCTTGGACTGATTCCGGGCGGCGGTGGAACTCAAAGGCTGTGTAATATTCTGGGCTACGGCAAAGCAATGGAGATGGTCTTGACTGGAGAAATGGTCGGATCAGAAGAGGCGCTAAGACTTGGATTAGTCAACGATGTTGTAGAGCCCGAGCAACTTGAATCTAGAACAATGGAAATGGCAGAAAATATAGCCAAAAAGTCACCATATACTATCAAGGTAGCAAAACGAGCAGTTCGTTCTGC
>PANM01000020.1 GCA_002708385.1 Methanobacteriota archaeon
GCCAATACCTTGTATGGATCTGCTTCTTCTAATCCAGGGCCTAATGATCCTGCAACCTTCAGTGTCAGTTTATTCCACTGATCCTCGGGGCCAGCATTTCCATCTCCATTGACAGAGTTGACGTGGACTACGAAGTCAACATCTCTACCATGGCTTGGAGCAATCCACTCGACAGTCCATGATGTGTAATCGTTACCTGCTTCAGTGTGAGTAACCTCAGACGGGCCATTGGANTGAACAGTCGCATCTAGNGNAGTAATTTCACCNCCGGATGCCCATAGGTTGAATCCTCCAAGATTTGCATTTCCTTCAGCAGATGGGCCACCAGTGAATGAAATTGTAACCTGATAGGTTTCAGACATATTGTATTCTTCTGGAAGGCCATCCAAAGTGACCATGACTGCAGCATTCGGAGCAGCGGCGTGACAGTTACATCCACCAGCACTAATCTGATCATAATTTACTCCGGTTGGTAGCGAGTTTACTGCTGGTGATACGACCATCGCTATGGAGATTAAAAGAAAAGCAACCATACTCCGTGAAATTGTAATGTTTCTTCCCATATCTTTCAACCTCCTCAGGCATGGATACTAACGCCAGCCATCATGTAGGCGTGGTCATCTCCACAGTATTCAGTACAAAGGAGAAGGAAGTCCTCAACATCTTCAGCGAGAATCCAAACAGTGGTTGTCTGCCCGGGAAGAACGTCTTCTTTGACTCCTAACGAGACAAACCAAGGTGCATGAGTTACATCTTCAGAAGTCATGTACGCGAGATATGCATTCCCCGCCTGGAGAGAGAGGTGAGGCACGGCTCTTCCGTCTGCTTCAGTGAATCCAGACTCACATAATTCTGCTTCGAGCGTTCCACAATCAAAACTCCAGACCCATTGCTTGGCAGTAATTTCGATGGTGTGGTAGCACCTTGCGGTGTACTCCCCTTTCAGTTCCGCGTCAGGATCAAAGGATAAGTCCGAACCGTACGTTTGGTATAATTCAGAATCGTAATCACATTCATAACCAAACTGTCCACCTTCTGGGGAGGCCCAAATATTGTCTAGCGGCGCCCAAGAGATGTAAGTCAGGTAGACGATTAGAATAAACGGAACAATCGTCCATGCCAATTCTAATTTTAGATCATCATTTTCAGCAGGAAAAACTCCAACTTCTAGATTGTCTATATTGGGGTTTTCACCATCTTTTGAACGATAGAAAAAGGAGTGGTGATATAGCCACCCGAAGGTGAACAATGCAACCAAAGCCGACCAAACAAGATACTCGTTCCAGAGGCTATCGTATAGAGGTGTGATGAGACTCATCGTTATCTCCGGTCTGAGCGCGTGTGAAAGTCCCTCATAAGTGTGAGGTTTGCAATACCTGAGCAGAGGTCCGACGTAGTCGGAAATGACTTCATATATCCAACTATCCAGACAACATAACAATAACGTCGGAATAGTGGGTTAATTCTGAATTTCTGATTCGGGAGATTTGTTCAATGGGTGCTAGTGATTGGATTCAAGGTGGAGGAAAAGTAGGTGGTCCGCCTGATCGAGAAATTCGGTTTACGTTGGCCGCTAGAGCCTTCGCAGAAAGTCAAGTCAGAAATCGAGAGCCTTCAGATGGCGGAGCTGGTTGTCCTATTGTGGTTGAAGGTAAACGTGACAAATTAGCTCTGCGTGCATTGGGATTTGAAGGACCTATTGAACTGTTTAATCGAGGATGGAATCTATCTAGGATTGTGGCCTATTTCTATGACACTTATGGAACTCGTAACACAATCGACGGTGGCCCCCCACTTATTCTGCTAATGGATTGGGACCGCACCGGAGGACAGATACAGAATTCACTGCGGGAGCGATTAAATTCACTCGACGTTCCAATTGATGAAAGTCTCAGAAACGTTCTGTTGAGGGCCATGAAGCCTGAGGGAAAAACGGTAGAAGCGCTGGCACCATTTGCTAAAACTCTGAGGTTGCTAATCGATATTCAACTTGACAGTCTTTGAACTCATTTCGGGAATGAAGTCGGTCCTTCTTTGACAGTATTCAGAACCAAATGAGTAACCGAACGCACCACTCCGTCCATCGATAATACGTTTTTCGATAAGTCATCAAGGTCACTTCGATCTCTAGCTCTTGCAATTACCATAGAATCGAATTCTCCTGTTACATCATAGACCCCATATACTCGATTATCACGAGCTATTTTCTCTTGGATTTCAATCAGTCTGCCTTTTTCTATTCTTAATCCAATTACAACATTAAGATTCCATCCTACTTTTTCAGAATCCAAAATCACTCGATAATCCTTGATGACCCCGTTTTCTTCTAACTTTTTTACTCTATTACTGACAGTTCCAAGTGAAACGTCAACCTCTTCAGCAATTCTCCGTAAAGATGTCCTAGCGTCTCTTTCAAGAACTTCAATAATGGAACGGTCAGTATCGTCTAGCATGGTTCTCTCTCTAGAAACTGTCCTGAAACCATGAGGCTATTGAACATTCACATCAAAAATAGCAATGATTCTGTGCATTTGTTCACTCTTCACTATCATGTCCAATATCTCTAATTTCTTGTAAGACCGTTACTTCTGATTTTCTCATCATTAAGCTAATTCTACCGCCAATCCATACTGGAATTGTTGTACCATCTAGGTTATCGATCAGTAGGTGGTTTCCCCTTACTGAAGACAAAGAAGTATCCACGGAACTAGGATCAGGTTCTTCTCCAGACAACAATGAATCGATAATTTTTGAATTTACAATAGTTTTACATAACTCTATTTCTTTAGAGATTAATTTGGCTGCCGAGCCAGCAACTCTCTCGAACTTTCCCTTCCGAAGATGGATTGATTCAAGCCCTAGATACACCACCTTTAGCGGGCGCCATCGATTACCTGGAATTCGTATCCTTCCGCCTCTGCGACTTCTCTTTGACTCCCAAATCTGTTTTGCTTCCGGCGTGGTCCAAAGAATCTTTTTTCCTCTTAGCCAAAGATTTCTTGGCAAATTACCCAATTCATCTTCTAGTGATTCTCGAACTTCATCCGTAATTGGTTGGGGTAGATTTTCATTATCTTGAGGTGCTTCTTCATCGCTAAGTCTGTGTTCAATCTCAAAAATTGTATCATCTTCAGAGTCCAATTCTTTTTCAAAAACAGCGAGGAAAAAACCTCCAGCTTTGGATTGATCATTCCATACTCGCATACATTGTGGAAGGGATTCAACAATGTGACTTTCGGATGGTGGATGGAAGCCATCAAGATTTTCATTTTCCTGAACAATTGAACAATCATCCGAGAGTACAGGCCAATGATTCATCCCTTCAGAGGCGTTTAGATTTGGAATTAAATCATGAGCTGAAATTAACTTTAATTTTCTATTTTGTCTGAGTACTTCAGCCACAACGGCTTCATTTTCGATAGGGTCAAGTGAGCAGGTCGAGTAAACTATCCTTCCTCCATTCTTAACTATCCTAACGGCTCTAGTGAGAATATCAATTTGCAATTTTTGCATCGAACGACCTCCATTTGGATTCCAGCGAGACCAAACATCTGGATTTTTACGAGTGGTTCCGGTTCCAGTACAAGGTGCATCTACCAATATTCGATCGTAACCATATTCGGGAACATTAGGGAAATGTCGAGCATCATGATTCACAATAATGTTACTTCTTGTTCTATGTCTCTGCATATTTGATACTAGCAAATTCACACGACTTCTTGCGATTTCATTAGCAACAACAACTCCTGAGTTGTTAAGGTGCTCTGCAATCTGAGACGTCTTTGATCCAGGACTTGCACAAAGGTCGAGAATGTACTCACCGGGTTGAGGATCTAAAGCCAATACAGGCAACATGGAAACTGCCTCTTGCCTGGTTAGTCTACCAGTCTCATGCAGGGCTGCAAGATTAGTTTTTACTTCACCAAGGGCTTTGCCTCGAGAAAATGGCATTGTCCAAGCTGAGCCGACTCCATTGAACCAAGGTATAGGCTCGCAATCTAATGATTTTAACCAATTTTCAACCCATTCTCTATCTGCCGAAAGGGGGTTAACTCTGACAGTTTCTGGAAGCCTTTCGTATGCGTTAGAGAACCATTTTTCAGAATCATCTCGCCAAACTTTGACAGCTTTCAACAGTAGACTTTCGCGCGCGGCCTTCCCCCAATCGACCTCCTCCCGCACATGCTGGCGTCAACCATCTTGGACATCAATCGATTGGCGCTGGCAATCTCATTTCAATCGATAAATCGTAATTATACGCTGAACAAATTCGTAAACGGTTAAACCTTCAACTATGCGCTCGCAATTCACGGCGTATGCCGTATGGGATGCACATGACTAGACTGAGAAGAAGAATTGCGAGGAGCCCTACAGAACCTAATCGAACAACAAATACTGAATCAACGCGTAAGTTGGTCGGTCTTGTTGAACGTGCAAGAATGAATGGTAGTAAACAAGGGCCTCTTGTTCCGGTTGAAGCACTGATTACTGTTGATAAGGAAGAATGGGTATGGCAGGTCGTTGATAGGGATGTATTGGAAGTATTGTCCCATAGATTAGTTTTCGAATCATCCGCCGGAAGGCGTCGAGAAATTCTAATGACTGCTGGAATTGATGCTGCAATAGATGCGGCTTCAAAGATTGTTGAACTTGACGGCGGCTGTGTTTTAATCGAGACACTAGATCCTTGATTTTGGTATAAATTTCCAATATTTTCCTTGATTATGTTTGTTTCATGTCATTCGCCGTCTTGAAATAGTGCAGGTAGGTGCGACGGCTCGATGGCGAAGGAGAAGAAGGGCAGCGGCATCCAGCAAGCAGCGGGGCTAATCCGTTACTTCGATGAAGAGTCAGAGAATGCCATTCAGATTAGCAAGGGTCTAGTTTACGCCGCTTGTGTGGTATTTTCCCTAGCGATTTATCTCCAACATCATGGTGTTTGGGCATGGATGGGCGATGTCCTTTCAGGTATTGTCTAATCACTCTTCATCAGTCATATCGACTAGTGGAACTTCATCATCTAATAGATGAGAAGCTTTGATTTCATCCTGACCTTTATTCTTCTCAATTTTATTGGTAAATTTAGATCTATCAGCCTCATCCTCAGAAGATCGTACTTCAGTCTTAGGATCTGCTTCCACAAGCGCTTGAGTAGCTCTGGCCAGAGAACGTTCCACCGCTGGTGCGTTGTAATCTGATAATGCAGCCAGAGCCTCATCCAAATTCTGCTGAGCTTCATTGAGGATGAGCTCGATATCTTCCCCTCCTCTCAAAGATGTAATTTTGTTAGAAATTATAGTAATCTGTTCGTTCATTTCATCCCTAGCGTAATGGATTAGTTCTTGCCAAGCAGTTCGGTGTTGTGTAACCTTCGCACCAGTAAAATTCTCAAATTTTCTTGACCAAGAAGGTTCCCAGGGTTTGTGACCCAATGTTGCTGAAATATCTAGAACAATACGTGCACGTAGAGCCAATGGGCCAGTTATTTCAAGGCGATTTAGGAAGCATTTTGGTAATAATCCAAATCCCCAATATGAATCAGAATAAACAACCATAGACACATCACCTGCGGTTGTTGAGAAAGTCCATCTTTGCTCATCGTAACTAGGCCTATTCTCGAAGTAAGGGGGGTCGGCAGGCCCTAGGCTACGAAGGGCGGCTCTAGCAACATCTCCAAGATATACCTTTGAATTACCCTTGATACCCGACGGCCTAAGTCTACCTTCAATATCTATTGACATCTGAGGTTGCCCTTCCCTTACTTGAGCCCATAGAATGGATTTTTCTGGGTCGATACCGATAGTTCCCTTCGGATCTGACTCGGCCTCGTCAACCATGATGAGGCCTATCCTATCCTTAGGTTGAACGTTACGTGTAGACGAGAATGCTCAAGTTCCGTCTGTGTAAGCAACCTCCTGTGCCGCGGCGAAAGTATGGGCGACTTACTAAAGTCGTAGAAATTCCACCCAAGGATAACTGCTCACGTTGCCGTTCAGGCAAGTATTGTCCATTGCCCGGGCATCTAGGAAATATAGTTCAACCAGAGAGACAATGGCAGGGCCCTGAATCAGTAGATAAACGGCAAAATAAGAAAAATCCAGCAAAGAAATGAATTTTATTCGTTTGAAATTGCTGTAGCAGGTAGTATCAAATATTCACTTTCCAACTCATTTTCAACTTCCGAATCAATTTCAAATTCTTCTAACTCAGGTAGCCTCTGAGCCCTGTGGTAAATCTCTCTCAATGTCTGGTCACTAATTTCAAGATAAACTCGGGTGGTAGCAATACTTGCATGTCCCAATAACCGCTGAATTGTGACCAAGTCCGCACCTCGCTCAAGAAGTCCAGTGGCGAATGTGTGTCTCAATGTGTGTGGTGAAAGCCGAGCTCTTGGAATTTCAGCCTCATCGGCTAATCTGTCGATTAGTTTCTGAATTGAACGAGGATTGATCCTGTTACCTCGGCTGGAAAGGAAAAGTGCCCTCTCAGAATCTTCGGAGCCAGCTAATTTCAATCGCATAGCCCTAATTGGGTTCCAAGCCGCGATTGCCTCTGTGGTTTTCTTGGTGAATAGAACCGTTCTATCCTTCTCTCCCTTTCCTCCAATTACCAATGCAGAAAGATCCTCATGGTCTACATCATCGATATCTAAATTGCATAATTCAGAGATTCTTAGACCTGTATCCAACATTGTTGTAACTATGGGATTCGCCAATGGATCTTCCATTCTAAGCGCCGCAGAACGAACTTTCAGAACTTCAGAACGACCTAATGGTCTCGGCAATGGTCTTCTTCTCGCTGGCCTCTGTATCCATTCAGGTACCGCGTATCCTAACCATTTCAGAAGATGAGATACAGCTGCAATCCTAGCATTGATTGTGGCAGGNCTTAGTTCGCCTAGACTATTGAGCCAAGCATCTATTCGTCCTATGGAGGGATTAACTCTTCCATGATAGACCCGTACTGGTAGATTCTGAGCCTGTTCCCAATTGATAGTTTCTTCACCTGGTAACGAGGTAGTCGAGAAATCACGCGCTGCAACGGTATATGCACGGATTGTGTGTTTGGATTTTTTCTCGGCCCGCAATTGTCCTGCCCAACACTCAAACCAAGGTAAAGCGCCTAAGCGCATTAATCTAGGAGGTAGCGAGGAGACCGAATTTTCTTGACCGTTGTTAGAGGAGGTATCGAACCGCCCCTGCTCAACCTTTTGGCTAGCAATTCCTCTATCTTCGCCTTGCATATATCAGTCCCTCGCCTATTTCCGTCGCTAACGACGGGTGCATCCCTGCCCATACGGGCGAGCCCAAGTGCCTCTATCCAAACTTGAATGCTTCTGATGTTGGAGGGCAATAGAGCATATTTTTCTTAGGCCAGAAAAAATACCAGATATCGATTTATTCAGAAGTCAAAGAAGATTTATTATGCTTGGAATTTACAATATCAGCCTCTTGTGTTTTTTGATTTTCATATGCTTGCAGACGTTGGTTAAGATGCTGTGCGACCGCGCCTGCAACATTTACTCTAGATGCGCCTTCAATCCCCTCTAATCCGGGGCTGGAATTGACTTCCAATACAAGAGGTCCGTCTCTAGATTCTAAGAGGTCAACACCGGCAATATCCATTCCAAGAATATTTGCAGCCGNTAATGCTATATTGACAAAATCTTCGCTAAGTTCCACTCTTTCTACACTACCACCCAAATGGAAGTTAGATCTGAATTCGCTTCCAGAAGCCCGACGGCGCATTGCTGCTGCAACCTTTCCTCCGACCACAAGAACCCGAATGTCCTTACCGTGAGATTCCTCAATGTAGGTCTGAACAAGTGGCTTCATACCTCTCTCGAGCATTTGGCTGACCAGTTGGCGAACCTGCTGATAATTATCCGCTAAGAAGACTCCAGAACCTTGAGTTCCTTCGGTTGCCTTGACCACACAAGGAACTCCTCCTACTCTTGCAAGAGCACTGTCAATATCGGTCGTGGATGCAACATGTGCGGTTACTGGAATTGGAACTCCTGCGTCAGCCATTACCTGACTAGCAAGTAACTTATCTCGACTCTGTTCGATTGAAAGTGACTGATTTAGGACAATTACCCCCATTTGCTCAAATTGTCTAACGATAGCCACGCCACGTCTGGTAATTGAATAGCCAATTCGAGGAATAACAGCTTCACATTCGATTGGCCAACCTCGGTGGAAAATCCTTCCACCCTTTTCATCGACAACCACTGTAAGCGAAAGTGGGTCAATGATTCTAACAGCCCATCCTGCCTTTTGAGCCTCTTCTGCTAGACGCCGGGTTGAATACAACCTCGGACCCCGAGACAAAATGACCAGGCGAGGGTACATAATTCGCGCCCACCACCATCCCTTCTTGAGTCTGACGGATGAATTATCAATTTGAGAAATACAAATTTAACGTATTATTTGGGAAATATATCGCAAAAACAGCGGTCTCGGCTAAGTCTAACCGGAGCAGGTATCCCCTTTCCTCTGAGCGGAACGCCGAAGGAATTGAAAGACCCAGTGTCGGACTGGCATTAGTTAGTTGAGTGGGAGGGGTAAGTTTGGACCGTGATTCACTATCCTCGATGAAGGTCTCTGAATTGCGTTTATTGTGCAAAGATAACGGCTTGATGATATCTGGAAATAAAGAAGAACTAGTCTCTCGTTTACTTGGCGCAAGTGAGGCTGAAAATTCATCTAAAAATATTCTCGATACATCCAATTCAGAGAAAGAAAAAGACGATGCAATAGACCGATTATTGTCTCGTATTGAGTCAGGTAGCGGTGGCCAGCCAATAGAGGATGAAGCGAAGGATTCTAACGAACCTGAAGTGATTCTAGAAGCCGAAGTAATGGAAGCAGACATCGTCGAAACCAAGACCGGACCACCAATTCCAGAAGACGGGATTCCAGATGGCTGGACTATAGAACAATGGAACCATTATGGCCAACAGTGGTTGGATAACTTATCCGAACAATCAAATTCAGTTCCCGAGGATTCAATAATTCTAGATGATGAGAGCGATGCAAGTATCATCCTTGAAACAGATGAAGATGAACAAGATGCTTGGACCGGCGGGGTAATTGCGGAGGAAAAAGAAGAAACTTTAGTTGCAGATGAGATTGAGTCAGAAGAATCTCAGGCTTCAATCACATTCACCATACCTAGCCTTTCCTCAATCGATTTTTCCCCTAAAGTAATCGGAGCAATAACAATCTCTGCGCTTATTCTTGGGGCGATTGGCTTCACTCTTTTCTTGAATCAAGACTCATCATTTCAAGCAAGAAATCTACACTATGGAGATAGTATGGANTTCAACGTTCTGAGCTCAAGTATAGAGATTGAGGGCGACGACATGGTTGCAATTTTCAGGGATTTTGGTTCAGGTACCCTCGACGAGGTATGTGATGAATTAACCGCTGAAATTCCAAGTGGAACCGGAAGTGTCAGCATACGAGAAGGCGATTCCTCAGAAATTATTCACCCTACAGATAAGCAATATAGCGGGGCAGTTAGCGCGTTAGACGCATTCGGAAGAACCCATCTTGCGACTGAGAAAATGATTGATCATGAGATGAGAATCGACCTCAGTGGAAAGGTACTGAGTGATGGAGAATGCTCCGGATTCGGCTGGACATATCTCGAAAACTCTTTACAAATGACAACAAAAACTTGGACCGATATCGGAGATAAGGAGATTATCCGAACCAGTACAGATCTGACGATTAGAGATTCTCAGAATGAAGCAACGAACCTTGAAGCTACAACTTTTGGATTAGACGCAATATCTGGATTGGGAGTTGTATCTTCTTATGTATTTCTTCCACTTACTCCATTAGATTTACACGATTTCTTTGGAGATGAATCTTTGAGATCCGGTTCAACATCGAAAGATGGTGATGATTGGTACTGGAATGTAGGTGAAGAAATCAAAGACAACGAACATGGATTAGTTTATCCAATTTCAATTTCTCAGCCAGAATTCGATGCATGTAATGGCCATATAAACATCAATCTACTCGTGAAATCAGGAGTTCCTTGGCCTGTAGAACAAAGAGCAAATATCGTAGTCGATAAATCTCAGGGCACTAGTGAATGTGGCTTGATTGAATCCTCTCTTTCTGATGCTACAATTCCCGATGGAAGAATAACAATCTCTTTCTCAATGCGAGCAAAAGCAGATGGAATTAATTTGGGTTCAAATCCGATTGAATGGAGGGTCGATTATACTAGCAAGCCAGGGCCTGGAGAGGATCGGCCAGGAACAAGTTCTCAGAGGCAATGGAATGTTGCCATGCCGGATGAGAGTGAGACAAGAAGCTGGAATCTTGAATCAGCATTGGACTGCACACTCGCAAATTATTCCTCAAGTGGTGTGGCTACAGCAATTGAACAAGGAGGTTATATTTGGCAAGCCTCAACAATGGTAGTTTCTTCAAAAATTCAATGGAATATGTCTTGGGTAACCGAAGATGAAAGAGCAGGATGGACGGTTGTTGAGGAGGACAAGGGTGGATGCTCACTAATTGATGATGAAAATATGGATGATGGCACGGTGCAATGGAATCGTAATGCTATACCTGATACATTGACAATGAGCCGATTGGAATCCAGATTACTTTCATCCTCAAGATATCCTGGTCTGAATTTACATATCAACGATGGTAGTGGAGGATGGGATAATGGAGTTGAGTATAGTTACAGATTATCGGTTAGTGAAGACAACGAAATTTTCGATATATTACCAATCAACTTAGGAGATGGAGCAGTCAGTGTATATGCCGAGAAATCCTGGACTGACAACAATGATCGTAATCACGATGTTGTTTGTGTAATGGACGCAGAGAACGCCAGAGTTTTGGGATGGTATCATTATTGGACACCGCCTAACTGATTTGGCATTCACAGATTGGTTAGGTAAACGGTCCCAGAAGTGTATGATTCAGCGGCACATTGAACAGTCCTTCGAGCGCCGAAGGCGCTCGTATGTCCACCGATAAACAAGAGGAGGAACTGCCTGCGGCAGGTTCCGCTCCTCTGATTATTGATGCGGAATTTACCGAGGTCGAGGATAAGGGTCTTCCAACCTTGGATAATGTGGATGAGATTAGCGCACCTCGCCCTAAGCATGCACTGGAACTACCATCATCTGAATCTACACCCGAGGGTAGGGCGAGGGTTGTTACTATCATAAATCAAAAAGGAGGGGTTGGAAAGACCACTAGTGTAATCAATATCGCAGCGCAATTGGCTTTGCGTGGACATAAGATTCTAGTTATAGACGCAGATTCTCAGGGCAATTGCGCAACTGGATTAGGCGTGAATAAGAGCCGAGTCAAAACCACAACTCGTGATTTAATTCTGAATCCAGAAAGTGCAGTCGAAAGTCGCCATGCGACCGCGGTTGATGGCGTTCACATAATCGTGGGAGATCGTTCCCTCGTTGGACTAGAGCAAGAGATGTTGCGACAACTTGGAAGGGAGAGAAGATTGACCGAAGCTCTTGCTCCACTTTTACCGTATTATGATGTTGTGTTAATTGACACTCCACCATCCTTGGGATTGGTCACAATTAATGCATTAGTAGCAAGTGACGGAATAATTATTCCAGTTCAAACAGAGTATTTTGCACTTGAGGGTTTAGCTATGTTGGCAGGTACAATTAGAGAAGTGAGAGGACTTCTAAATCCAAGATTAGGNGTTGATGGAGTGATGTTGACTATGCATGCTCCAACTACACTGAATCAACAAGTTGCGAGCGAAGTCAAAGAGGCATTTCCGGAATTACTAATCGAACCAGCAATTAGACGAAATATCAAGTTAGCAGAAGCTCCAAGCCATGGTATACCAATCCATCTCCATGATCCCAATAGTAATGGCGGTCAAGACTACCAGAAGGTCTCTACGGTTCTGGAATCGCGTTGGGGGCTCTGAGTTTGTCTGACCCAGTTGATACACCCCATGTAGCTGTGCTGTGGATGATTTTCGGAAGCATTTGCTTTGGAACAATGAATGCACTAGTAAAGTATACCAGTGGGCTGGAAGGAATCGATGTTTGGATAATTATTTTAGTTCGTTCAGCGGTCATAGCATTCGCAGTTGTTGTCTTTGCATTAAGTCGTGGAATTTCATTGAAAATCAATGACCCAAAGACCATGTTCCTACGGTGTGCGGTCGGCCTAACAGCAATGATTCTGTATTTCTCCTCATTAGCGAAAATCCCTCTTGGTCAAGCCGTAACATTGCAATATACCGCTCCTTTGTTTGTAGCATTACTCTCTGGTAGAATAATTGCCGAGAAGGTACAGCCTTCCGTAATCGCCCTTGTAATTACAGCATTTTCGGGAATAGTCCTGATTGTATCACCTAACCTAGATTCAGTTGAGCCGTATGCATTGCTTGCACTTGGCTCAGGTTTCTTTGCTGCTTTAGCATACATCTATGTTAGAGAATTGAGAAAGACAGATTCTGCCACCTCAGTTGTATTTTGGTTCGCAGTTTTTTCAGTCGCAGGCTCAACTATTCAGGCCGCTCCAGATTTGCTTAGTCTGGACCTCCATACCTTTGCTGCATTGGTTGGGGTTGGTATTGGAGCAGGTGGAGGTCAGGTTGGGATAACTATGGCTTATCACAAAGCCAACGCCGCCTGGGTAAGTGCCTTTTCTTATGGTACAGTAATAATCGCAACAATATATGGTTTCGTTCTATTCGATGAGGCCCTCAGTATTGCTGATTGGGCTGGTGGGATACTGATTGTTGGTTCGGGAATTGCATTAGTTTTCCTAGCACCTCCAGCTTCAGATAATTAACATTAAATCTCCAGGCTGTTCAGCCAGTCTGATGGAAATCACAACGATGAGTGTAGTCTTTTTTTTTTCTTGGATGCGGAATTGGATATCCTGTAATGTTATTCGCAAAGAATCGGGGGCTAATTCCTTGGGTTTTGATACCTCTTATTGGCTACTCAATTCCATTATTCACAATAGGCCCCCACCCAATTGTTCTGGGACTATACCTACCTTTAGCAGGCTACCTGCTTTATGTTGGCCAGATTGTGATACGCAATCCAAGTGCAATCAATGATTTCTGGCTGGAATTTGGCAAGAAAAATGAATAATTTCGCTTGACAAAATTTCTTCATTGTTGTTCTCTTAGCCTCCTAAAGTATGCAAGAAAGATTCGCTGATAACCTTCCTTGGTCATATCACCTTATTCCTGTTCTAACAGGACTGATTGGACTCCTTATTGGCAGTTATCTAATCGAGCCGTACGGAGCATTAGCGAAGACCACTTTTCCTGCAATATGCCTGATAATTGGAGGCTTTGGTGGATTGATCTTGTTAGGTAATATATCTGACAAAAAAAAGAACGATGAATCATAGCGTACCCTGTGAGTCGAGTTGACTCAGTGTGTATTCAGTGGGTATGTTTGTACTCTAGCCTTCCGACTGTGCCGAGGAAATCTATTTCAGGCCTCAGGATGAAGAGAATTTATGAAATTCAGAGATTCGTGTGCAACCTTGATGATTGTTCTGATTTTATCTTCTCTACTTGCG
>PANM01000021.1 GCA_002708385.1 Methanobacteriota archaeon
CAAGCCAAGTAAATCTCCCTTGAGTTTTTGATCTATGGACTTGGACTCTAGAATGACTCCATTACAGGTGTTGCACCGCAGATCTGTAGTAACCAATGAAGCACGCCGGGCACCAAGTAGCAGTAGTCCAATCCCAATTACTCCGTTGACTATCAGATTTGATGTGAAGAATTCGAAGGGAAGGTTATCTGGAGCGGCGATGAATGGAATTCCGGCAATCATCATCGCGTAGCCTAACGGGTCGAAAACTCGAATTTTCAAATTTCTTTTAGTTTTGTACTCCATGGGGCCGCAACCAGCTGGGCATTGGACGTCTCTAGTCACAGTAGGCCATAAGCCTTTGAATGCTTGAATATTTGGGCACCTCAAGAGACGGCTATCCGCTCCCTGTGGATTCACCAGATAGTTTCGATTCAACATAATCGAATTTCTCCTTTGCCTGTTCGAGGTCTTGATACAGTTCATCCATTCCAGCCTGTTTTAGCAATCTAGCAACGGCTAATGTATCACGACGAAGGGCATCTAATTCACGATTCTTTTTTCGTTCCCCTACATCCCCTTGGCTTGTCATAACTAGGCGAATTGGTCTCCAGTAAAGTCAGTTGTGTATTTATTGACGAGGATTCAAGAGGAGTGGGCAACGGGGGAGGTATATGGAAAGGGGATTGAACCTCAATCAAATTCTCTTCTTCGGGTTATTAGGCTGGGCTGGAATTAGAGGTTGGGCTCCCCTCTGGGTGATAATTATCATCGCCTGTTGGTATTTTTCATTGGTATATTTGGAGTTGAATGGAACATTAGACAAATGGAATGCTACTAGAGTATTGGGGATAATTCTGATGCTTCGAACAGGTAGGGGAAAGGTTGCTCTTGAACAATTTTCTCGACCAAGAAAATTTTGGAGAATTTATGGTGAAATTTCCATATGGCTATGCTTTATTGTGATGTTTGGTGTAATTTTGATGATAGTTGCGGCTGCATTCGCAACCGCTTTGGCTCCAGGTGATCAGGAGGTACTTCCTGCGTCTGACCTTCTCCTTATTCCGGGTGTGACTAGTTTTGTTCCATTATGGTGGCCAATTATTGCCTTGATTTTTGCACTTGTGATACACGAATATAGTCATGGTATTCAAGCAAGAGCGCACGGAATGCAAGTTCGATCTTTTGGATTACTTATGGCTGGTCCTTTACCAGTCGGAGCATTTGCAGAACCAGAGCATGAAGAAATGTCTAGGGCCCCACGCAGAGAAAGAATGCGACTCTTTGCAGCTGGCCCCTCAATCAACTTGCTTGCTACCTTAATCGTCCTAGTTTTGTTATCCGCAACAGCGAATGGATTTGTTGCAAAAACTCCCGGAGTTCATGCAACTGGTATTATTGGCGATACAGGTGCACAAGATGCTGGATTAATGGCTTATGAGACCATTACCCATATCGAAGGTTGGAGAGTTACTGATAGTGATGAATTTACCGAGCAGATGAAGAATTATTCATCAGGAGAGGTTGCTAATTTTACTGTAATTTCTTCTCAAGAAAATGATGCTGAAACTAGGGTTATCAAGATCACCTTTACAGATCGTTGGCAATATCATATGGACCAATGCCAACAAACCAGTGGCTGTGATATGGAAGAAACTAGAGTATTGATGGAGACGCTAGAAATTGAACAAGGCGACGCCTTTGTTGGAGTCAGTAATCTGCGCTCAAACACAGCAGCAGCGGAGGGCTGGGCATTCTTGGCAAATGATGAATTGAGTTTACCTACGAAAGGAGTACTTTTGCTAGTAGCACCGTTGATTATGTTAGGGGTCCCAATTCAAAATGATGGACATACCATGCCATTAGAAGAACGGGCAATGTTGACTGCAGGTGATGGAATAATTGCCTCCAACCTTGGAACTGAAGGAATGTTGGCTGCTTTCGATTTCCTTTTCTGGTTGGCTTGGATTAATTTCCTTCTTGGATTTGCAAATTTAATTCCAATGNTTCCTTTCGATGGAGGTCATATCTTCAGAGATGCCGCTCACTCAACTATGAGATTCATAATGCGTGGAGGAGATCCACTAAAAATCGAGAATGCAGCAAACCGATTAAGTTCAATGAGTAGTTTGATTGTGTTATTTATTGTCATTATTCCAATCATTATTCCTCGTTTGTTTAGTTAACCAAAAGGTGATTATTCCTCTTCTTCACTAGTGTTTTTTGTTGAATTTATACGGTCGGTTATCATCTCTATGATAACCGGAGTGGCGATAACCATTGCAACCAATATTGCAAGATTACTCCATGAATTTGGAGTTACTTGATTCGATGTTCCGCTAGCGTATAATTTTACAGCACCTACCCAAGGAATTTCCATAGAGGCTGTTCCAATAACCCATTCATCCTTAATTGCTGTGACAAGATTTCCATTTTCATCAGTTAGTGATTGTTGGTCGTATTGGCAACCATTGCTCCACCGATTATCGCCTGTTGTGATATACCCTTCATGTTGGGGCGACCAATCACGGATTGTCAGTTTTGAGTTTCCATGAAAGCAATCATAATCCAATTCTAATGTAATTGAATTGACGCCAGTAATGTCAGTTCCTGGGACGTCCCATCCCCCTGATTCATTTCTCACGGCTTTCAGTAGAGCTCTGTGAATGACTGGAGTATCGGAACCACCATTCTTTCTGAAAATGATGACATCCCCCGGCATACCATGGGTTTCGTATCCATAATGTTCTCCTCCCTCTTGAGTTGCTTCTGCAAACGTGATTACCTGATGTCTATCAGGTGACATTACCAACACCAAATCACCGGGGTCAATAGCACCAACAGAACCATTTTCTGGATCATGCATCATTGAACCCGACTCAACAACGACCATTGGAGGATAGGAGCCTGTTGCAATAGTCATTGAACCTAAGAGTAGAATTACCAAACCAATGGCTAAGGTTGCTTCTCTCTTGATTACATCAATATCCAAGATTACTCCTCCTCTTCGAAGTTGGTTTTAGATTTCCTTGGCGGTGAATTAATTTCTTTTGCTTGAGTTGTAAGGAACAATAAGGTTAGGGATGTTATCGTAAGTAGGACACTGACTCCATCGAAATGAGGGGCTAAGGAGTGTATTGAGTCGTCGCCGGCAAGCATTAGAGTTAGGTCAACAGAAAATTCTCTAGCACCATCATTATCTCCGGTTGCTAGTCCGAAAATCATGTTGTAGAGTAACATCGCTGAACTCAGTAAACTAAATCCTATGATTACCCAATTTGCCTCTTTTTGATTCAAAATTTTTGCTCGAGGAAGTATTTCAGATAGGCGTGAGTTTCTGGTGTTTAACCACATCTTTAGGAAATTAACAGCCGCCCTTGGTTCTGAATCTATTCTAATTTCATCCCATGGCTCTGATAATTTATCGGCCTGTTCGTTAGATGAATCTGAATCAGATTCTGTTGGAACTATTTCTGTTGGTTTGATATGTTTAAACCTTGAACTGACCTTTATCCCTAATTCATTGTACAATCGGACGAGATGCGCTTGATATCCAGGACCAAGCATATCTGCTGCTTCTTCAGCTTCTTTTCGCCTTCTGAGAACTTCTGGACGTGAATCAAGCAAAAGTATCTCATCCAAGGCTGCTTTTTGACTAAGATAAACCAAAAATTCTGGAACCAACCAAAATGCTCCGACTCCTCCTAAAATAAGTCCTAACCAACTCCAGGAGACCCACATTTCTTTTGATTGATCAGTGGTGCCACCCAAAACAAACAAGAATAAAATTCCCCAAATAGTTGTCGCTACAGACAGGATTGTCATTGAAGTCACTATGCGGAAATGGTTGTCCTTCTGACCCATCCACCATCTTCTAGAGATGGTCTTCATCCTCTTGAACGGTCCTGCCATCGCCTGTTCGGTCACACCCATCGATTATGTCCCTTGTCGCGTGATGTTCCAATGGATTCATGTTTGAAAGTAATCTAGGTAGACCTATGAATCGTGCTTTGGTTACTGTCCTTATCGGATTTAGTTTGTTTATTTCTGGTTGTTATTCACCATCACCTCCAGATATGGATAATGATGGAGTTGAAGACAAAGAAGACGATGATATTGATGGAGACGGATTCAATAATACTGTAGAGTCAAACTGTGAAAGTGACCCTCGAAATAATACATCAATACCATCAGATATTGATAATGATGGCCTATGTAATGTCTTAGATTTAGATATGGATGGGGATGGTTTACCAAATGAATGGGAAGAAGAAAGAGGATTTGACCCAAGAGATTGGAACAGCCAAATCACCTGTCATGGAAAGGGTGAATATTGCCTAAAGACGTATGATGATTTCACCTTTCCCGAGACTCACAATTCATTCTCTACTCCAGAAGATGGAATCATTGTAGGAATTAATCATCTAACAGGTTTGGAAAGTCAATGGGATGATGGAATTAGAGCATTTATGTTAGATCCATATCATCCATCTGAATTACAAAATAGTCCAGATGATGTTGTGTTTTGTCATGCACTAGGTTTGGCTACTATCCCTCCTTGTGCATTTGGAAGTGTGGATGCCTTCGCCTGGCTAAGTACACTTAATTCTCTACATAACAACAGCAGTGGAGATGTGGTTAGTCTTCTAATTCAGAATCACAGAATCCCTGGCGAACACTTGGAATATGTCTTGAATGAAACAGGCATATTGGAAAGATCCTATATTCATCAATTAGGCACTCCATGGCCATCATTAGGTGATATGTCTCTTGCAAGACTGGATGTGGTCATATATATTGAAATGGAATATTCGGAAAATTATAGCAAATTGTTACCAGCTTGGAAACATACTTGGGATACTCCTTATGGTGAATCTGAGCAAGAGGAGATGAGTTGCAATCTAGGAAGAGGTGACCAAAATCAACCGGTGTGGCATATGAATAACTGGTTGAGCACCTTTGGTCTAGCGGATGCAAATAAAGCAGCCGAGGTAAACGAATATGATACTCTATTGAACAGAGCTCTACAATGTTGGCAGGAAGTTGGGAATAGACCAACTTTCATTGCAGTTGATTATTGGGAACAAGGTGAAGTAACAAATGTAACAGTTACACTCAATAAAATGGAACACTGGTCAGACGAGATTCCAGCCCATCCATAATCGTAGAAAAAAAGAATAGAGCCTCAGAACCAATCGGTTCATGTTGGTTCGGCTTTACCATTGACTGTATGTCTACCAAGGCTCTCGAACTACTTCATCCGCTTGTGCGGGAATTAGTCGAGCAGCGCGGCTGGAAATTGACTCCAGTGCAAGAGGCTGCGACAGCGGATTTGGTTGCTGGAAAGCACCGGATCTTAGTTGCCCCCACGGGTAGTGGAAAAACTGAGGCTGCTGTTTTACCAATCGCATCGAGAGCTTTGAGTGAAGGATGGGATTCGCTCTCAATACTCTACATAACTCCGCTTAGAGCATTGAATAGAGATATTGATCGCAGATTGGAGAGTTTACTCAAGCCACTTGGGATAAGTGTCGGACTCCGTCATGGAGATACTAGTCAAAAAGAGAGAACTAAGCAATCAAAGAATCCGCCTAATTTGCTAGTCACTACTCCAGAAACCGCTCAGATTATGTTATTGGGAAGTCGATTGAGAGAGCATTTGGCTGGAGTAAAGGCTGTAATTCTAGATGAGGTTCATGATATGGCGGCAAGTGAGAGAGGGGCACAACTTCTGGTAGGACTTGAAAGAATTTCAGCGTTAAATGGAGTGAATGGGGAGTTCCAAAGAGTCGGATTATCTGCAACCGTTGGCAACCCAGAGGAAGTTGCAAAATGGATGTCGGTTACAGGTGAACCGATTTTTGGCCCAGCACCAAGAACTACCAAGGTTACCGTTCACCGAGAAACTCCAACTGCAGAAGATGATTTATTGGCGGGCGAATGGGCTATTTCTCCCAAGTCTATTGCCGCATTTCGCTATCTCGCTCACACACTAATAGAAGACTCTCCTTCCTTAGTATTCGTTAACTCTAGGTCTGCCGCTGAAACAGTTGCTCAAAGGCTGTCTTCGATCGTTCCCGAGATTAAAGTTGGTGTTCACCATGGAAGTTTAGCAGCCGAAACCCGGCAAGAAATGGAAGAGGCACTTAGAGCAGGTGAATTACACGGTCTAATTTGTACTTCGAGCCTTGAATTAGGTATTGATATCGGTAGTATTCGTAGAGTTCACCAATTGAACAGCCCAAGAGCCGTAGATAGGATGTTGCAACGTGTTGGACGAGCTGAGCACCACCTCGGAGGAACCGGAAGAGGTGATGTTTTGGCTTGGGAAATTGATGATATCGCTGAATGTGCAGTGATTGCAAGACGTGCCATGGCCGGTGAATTAGAAGGTGTTGAATGGAGATATAATCCGGTCATTGTTGCTGCAAATCAATTCCTTCAATTGGCTGTAGAAAGAGGGGTTGTTCCTATCGAAATAGCGACTGAATTACTGAAAAAATCTACTATTTTTCCAGATTGGTCAGAAGCAGACACTATTGCGGTATTACGAGTTCTTGACGATAGGTGGCTTATTCGATTAGTGGAAGAACCTCAAAATTCAGATCCGACTATCTGGCATCCAAAATTATGGCAAGGATTGGCAGAGAAAGCTAATTTTGACNCAATTCCTGATGAAATTGTACCAGAAGAAAGACCCCCTTGGGGACAGGAGTATGAAGAGGCACAGAAAACCAAATGGCGAAAAACCTTGATCAAACATCTACCCAATTCACTAACCGCTGGTTGGTTTTCACCGGCTGGGAAATTAGGAAGAAATCGTACCCAACATATCTCAATGATACCTGATGAAATTTCTTACCGAGTTCGTGACACAGTAACCCGTCGTAGCCTAGGTTCAGTTGACGAAGCATTTGTCCTTTCACTAAATGATACTGGAGAAGATGATGCTGGAAGGCCAAGAAGATTCGTTATGGCGGGCAGAACATGGATGATTGTTGATGCTGACCCGGAACAGAGCGAATTATTGGTAGCTCCTGTGAAAGATACTGGAGAAGCACCTGTATGGGCTGGAGAGTTACCTCCTGTACCGGAAAAAGTAGCATTGGAAGTTGGCAGATTGCGAAGAAGCGCTGCTTGTGCCATAGGTGCTATGCAAGCGATTTCTGGAGACATTGATTACTCTGATTATCCACTATCAGATGAAGCGCGGGCAGATTTCTTGACCGCTGTAGCGGAACATATCGATGCGACTGAAAATCTACCAACTGACAATATAATTACTCTTGAAAATAGAGACAAAACTGTGGTACTAAACACCTGTCGAGGGAGCAGGATAAATGAAACTCTTGCACACTTTATTCAAGCTATGGGGTCGATGAGAGAGGGTAAGATGGGTACTACTCTCATCGACCCATATAGAATTGCATTCCAAGTACCGGGAACTACTCCTGCACATGTAATTGAATGGTTGACTACAACTTCTCCAGATGCACTTGAAACAGTGCTTAGAATGACAATCCCAAATGGCAGAGCATTGCGCTGGAGAATGGTACAAGTTGCAAGAAAAATGGGTGTTTTACAGAAAGCTGCTGACCCGCGTCGAGTCAATATGCAGGGTTTGATGCAACGTTATCGTGGAACTCCAGTAGTCGAAGAAGCGCTGTCAAAGTTATTCCATGAAAGAATGGATATAGAAGGGACAATGGATTTGATTAGAGAGATTCAGCAAGGCAAGGTTGAGATTATTCATACACCCTCTGGTCCACTCGGTTTGTCTCCAAAATCAGAACGTGACTTGTTGTTACCTGCCTGGTCAGACGAACAATTACGAGATAGATTAGAAACCCGTCTATTAGCCGAAAGGGCGGTTTTAATTTGTCTAAATTGTAAGCATAAAAGCCGAAGTAGAGTAGGCCGGATGGATAATCGAATAGAACCATGCTCAAATTGTGGAGGTAGGATGCGTGCATGTGCTCCAGAGCGTATGGAATCGATGCTAATCACATGGATTACAAGTAATGATGAGAAGGATAGAGGCCGAATGCAAAAGAATGCCGAATTGATTCAAACTCATGGCCATGATGCAATTTTAGCCTTGATGGGAAGAGGTGTTGGAGAAGAAACTGCTACCAGATTATTGAGAGGGCTATCTCGAGGAAATAGAGTGGCTTTGTTGCGATCTATCCATAATGCAGAACTGCAATATGCTAAGACTAGGCGTTATTGGAGTTAGAAAGCGATATTGAATGCCAACCGTTCGGAGACATGTGCTGATAGGACTGACTGGACGTTATGCCTCGGGTAAATCAACCGTAGTTGACTTTCTTGTATCCAAGGGATTGGAAAGTGAATCATGCTCTGATTCCATACGTGCTCATCTAAAACAGAACGGAATCGAAGAATCTCGAGAGAATTTAATCAATGGAGGAAATGAATTACGTCGATTAGGTGGACCCGGTATTCTTGCAGAAATGCTGATTAAGAGACTAGATGGAAAAAATGCGGTTATCGATTCGATTAGGACACCTGGTGAAGTCGAAGCATTGCGTGAACGTGGAGATTTCATTTTAATTGAAGTTAGAGCCGGGATGGATGCGCGCTGGGAGAGAGCTCAATCGCGTGCAAGAACCGGGGATATTTCTGACAAAGAGACATTCTTTGCAAATGAAGAGAAAGAAGCTGTCGCGAAAGATGAGTCTGGACAGGCACTCAATGCAACTGCAGCCTTAGCAGACTTAATTTTGGTCAATGATGGAACCCTTGAAGAGTTGTACTCTGACCTAGAAGAACTTTGGACAATGCTGTCAGAGTAATCAGGCTGAACGATAGGTTATACCTGATTCATTGAACATACCCGTAGCAATGGCAAAGTCTGATTCCCAACGCTCTGGTATCTCACAATCGGCAGGAAATACAACTTCTCTAACCCCAGCTTGAATCAGAGACCTAGCACATCTTGAGCAGGGCGGCCATGTAACATATGCAACACAGTCTTTCAGAGAGATACCGATTCTTGCTGCATGCATGATGGCATTTTCTTCAGCGTGACAAATCATAGGGTACTTTTGTTCGCGATCGTTTAGCCTCTCGGAATTATCTTCAATTCCTCTGGGAAATCCATTAAATCCTGTTGAGCGGATCTCCCTATCTTCACCAACAACCACACAACCAACCTTGGTAGATGGGTCTTTTGACCAATCTGAAATGTGCTTTGCAAGGTCTAAGAAACGTGCATCCCATTTTCCGCTCATGATTTCACCTTAGGGTCGCCCACCTGGAGGATCGTTATCTCGGTTTGCCTCGGACCTGCTTGAATCGTAGCCTTCCCAGATTTCTGGATTCTTGTAACAATCTGGATCGTCGCGATCGGCTTGACCGCCGTTATCATTGTCTATACCATCTCC
Source organism: Methanobacteriota archaeon (assembly GCA_002708385.1). GTDB lineage: Archaea > Thermoplasmatota > Poseidoniia > Poseidoniales > Thalassarchaeaceae > MGIIb-O1. Next base: position 9,387 of record PANM01000021.1, read on the forward strand.
ACAATTTCCAACTCCACTTTGATCATTTCCTGAAAGAAGTCCATCCGGACCTCCCTGCATCATTACTGCAATTACTAAACCAACGAGTACAATAATCAACATAATTAGGATGACTTTCGAACTCGTGTCTTTCGACTCAACCTTGACAATTATTTCGACCTTGTCGTCTGCCTTGGACGTCATACTTAGCCCTCGAAGTGGGTCATCCCTTTTGATATTCAATGTACCCTAAGGTGTTCCCAGAGATTTCCACCACTTCTTTCGACTGAAAATCTAAGCACATCTCCAACTAAATAGACACTACCCATAACGTAGATTTTGCAATCTTTTTCTATAGACATAATCTCTGCAATTTCTAGTGCTTTGACTGGGTTTCTTTCAATAATTGGCTCATCCTTTCTATTTGCAAAAATTACCTTGGCTAAGTCCTCAGCATCTACCGCCGGATTCCTTCCCGTGGTTGGTTCAGTGACGATTATGTGAAGTAAATTATCCATATGCCAATAATTACCAATCATCTCTCCAAGTGCTTGATTTAGATTCACCTTTTTTGTCACTCCAATAAGTAGAATTGTTGGTTCATTGATAGCCATTAAATCTGCATTGAAACCATCTGAATTATGTGCTGCGCTTACTGAAATTCTTGATTCAAATAATTCAGATGGAGGCCAATTTGGTGAACGCCCCGGCCAATTTATTTCCTTGCTTGGAGGCTCCCAACCAAATGATTTCGCTAGATAATCTGAGAAGATATACCAATCTTCCCAATAATCAACCATCGAGTTCGAACCCTCATGAACATAGAGATCCTCTCCTACGACCTCTGCAATTGCTGCTAGAACAGAATCTTCTCCCGGATGATAAGCTACCAACGGAACACCTTTTCGATGAATTCCTGCTTTGGCACGAGCGATTTCTTCTCGTGTGTTTCCAAGAATTTCTGTATGGTCTAATCCTATTGTAGTGATTACACATAGATCTGCGTCAACCAAGCAAGTTGCATCTCCTTCTCCTCCAAGACCGGTTTCAATAATCCCTCGATCAATACCGGCTTTTGAAAAAGCAAGCATGGCTATAGCAAACGTGCATTCGTAAAATGTAGGTTCTTCTCCCAACTCCTTTCCAACTTCTGTAGCTGCTACTCTAATTCTGGAAAGATGATTATCCAATGTCTTGGAATCTATTACCTCACCATCAATTCTAACTCTTTCCTCAATAACTACCAGGTGAGGGGTTGTGAATAGTCCTACTTTCAGTCCGCTATTTGCTGCAGCACTTGAAAGAAAACTGCAGAGAGTTCCTTTTCCATTGGTTCCAGCAACGTGAATCGATGGGAAATCCATTTGCGGATTACCTAACTTTTGCAATAGTAACTCAACCCTCTGCAGACCGAGATTCATACCCGCAAATCGCCTATCCATAAGCCATTCTCNGTCTTCCATTGTTTCATATCCCCCGGCTCACTACTAGGCGCAGATACGGGTCAAGGTGATATGGAACTTGAACTTGGGGGAGACTGTGTCCGAGCGAAGTGAGAGTGTCCTTTCGATGATGAAGGACCAATGGGAATCGATGGCTGGTATGGCTGGGATGTTTATTGTGACCATCGGAATCGGTATTTTCATCCAACCATTATACGATATTCCGGAAGCTAGAGCATACGGCGATGAAGGTACTACTCAATCGAGTTTCATTTTGCTTCAATTATTGCTTATTGGGATTTTTACGNTCGCCATTATTTGGTTAGCCCGCAAGGGATTAGATTACCTCATCAAGGGAATAGTTTTCTTCGCTCTTGNNTACAGCCTATTTTTNGCAATCCANCCATTTACCTTGCTNNTTCTNTANATTNTNGGNTTNGCNACGNCTGCTTCTGTNGGNTTNTCNGCNNTTNNCATAACNATNGGANGNATGGTCACACTATATCGCTATCCAGAATGGTGGGTAGTNAATTCAGTTGGNGTNATGGTNGGNTCNGGAGTAATNGTGATGATTGGAATNTCATTNGTTCCAACACTNGTCATAATTTTCATGGTTCTAGCCGCNATTTACGATTATTGGGCNGTTCACAANAGNAAGCANATGCTTGAACTNGCAGATACNATGATTGGNCTNAAANTACCAGTTTTACTNGTCGCTCCNAAGGAAAAGGGNTANTCNTTCCTAGAACAAGAAGGAGACNTAATGCAAGATTCACCACCNCCNCCTNCTGANGTAATGGAAGCNGAANTAGTTGANAGNCAGGNNAGAATGAAACCGNANAANAAGAGTCGAGATGCCNTATTCATGGGTCTAGGNGANGTAATNTTNCCNGGTATGTTAGTNATNTCAGCAATTTCTTTCCTACCTGANTGGGGNCCAGAAATTTGGAATCCATACGGTGACTTTCTACATGGCGCANATNGTTGTNGCAATTGGNACACTNATNGGAGGNCTAGTTGGATATGTGCTNCTNATGACCTTCGTTGCNCAAGGAAATCCACAACCAGGNCTGCCNNTGTTAAACGGCGGNGCNATATTGGGNTACATCATCAGTGGAATCTATGCTGTNGGGCCNGCNNAATTNTTTCAGGCGATTACCTTCCTCTANNGCATCGNNCNCNAAAGAGTGAGATTCCCCGATTCATTGAAGTCTNAGTGTTGNACCCTGAGGTTNGNTAGTTATGCTGGACATGAGCATGTTCCGAGANCACGCNGATGTGCTNAGGGCNGACCATGACAAGAGAGAGATGCCCCANGANNACATCGATGAGGTNATNCGTCTCGATGAAGAATGGCGGCANGCAAGNTATGATGTNGANCANNTNAGGAAGNANCGAAATNAGGCNGCNAGAGGTATCGCNNANGCNAANAAATCNGGNGANTCNGCNGCNGCNGANNCAATNTTNGNAGANGTNGCNAGNCTNGGNNANGAGATNGATNCNCTNAGTGANAAAGTCGANTCNTGNNTAGCAGANNGAGANNNAATTCGAATGCGAGTTCCAAATATNNTGCATGANTCGGTTCCGGTAGGANAAGATGACCAGAAAAANACCCTNCACAGTTTACACGGNNACAAGACNGAGTTAGGNTTCGAAGCACGNAATCATAANGACCTNATCGAGATGAATAATTGGGTTGACCTTGCTAGAGNTGCNAAGGTAACNGGTTCTCGCTTCTACTTNCTTCAGGGNGACCTNGCNCGNTTAGAAATGGCTCTACAGAGTTACTCTGCNAATTTNCTNATNGANCGNGGCTATACCTTGGTGCAACCACCNCTNATGATGAATCGNGAGGCCTACGANGGCGTCACNGANTTNGGNGACTTTGAGACNGTCATGTATGGNATTGAACCAGACAAATACTANCTCATCGCAACTAGCGAGCATCCNCTNACTGCNATGAGAATGGACGAAATTATCGAACCATCGGAATTACCGATTAAGTTGGTTGGTGTGTCTTCTTGCTTCCGACGCGAGGTAGGAGCACATGGGTTGTCAGATCGAGGAATTTGGAGAGTACACCAATTTACCAAGATTGAACAAATCGTCATTTGCAAGCCAGATGATTCTTGGGAGCAGCATGAAGAGTTACTAACCAATGCTGTTGAGTTATGGGATAGCCTAGGTCTGCATTACAGAGTAGTAAATATCTGCACAGGTGACATGGGAACCGTTGCCTCGAAGAAATACGACCTAGAGGCTTGGTTGCCTGGCGCTAATTCATACAAGGAAGTTGTTTCATGCTCAAATTGCACCGATTACCAAGCTAACCGTCTACGAATGAGATATCGCACTGCCGAGGGAAATTCCGCAGTACATACTCTGAATTCGACCGCAGTTGCCACCAGCAGGGCGCTGGTGGCGATTATGGAACAGTATCAGAACGAAGATGGAACTGTGAGAGTTCCTGAGGTTCTAATTCCACATATGGGTGGCCAAAGCATACTGAAGCCACTAAACTGACTTAGGAACTAGAAGGTACTACTTTCTCAGTAGCCTTCAGGACAATCATACCGACCAATACTGCCACCAGTAATGCAGCGAGAATAGGTAGTACCATCGCTAACAATGCCAGTATAACGCTAGCGATATTTTCACCTGTGGATACAACGGGGTTTGCGATTCCTGCAGTCAAAGTTGTAGATATTCCTCTTGTTACAACGGTCGCACTCTGCACGGCTGCACTAACACCTCCACCTGCAATAATCGATAATGACCATTGGATTACTGGATCTGTATTACCCTCAAGAACAATTGCAGTCATTCCCGTGCCGGCTACCACCGCAGCCGGACTAGCGATTGTATCCAATAGATTGTCAACCCATGGAACATAATAAGCGGAAAGTTCGGCTAACGTTGCCACACCCAATACGATCACAGCAACGTTTGAATCAAAATATTCTAGAGATGTATTTGCCAAATCTACCTGAACAGTATCTGCCCTTACTGCGATAGAGAGCAGGAAAGGAGGAAGGAAAACTCGGAAGCCAGATGCTGCCGCAAGACCCAATCCCATGCATAAGCCGATTAATACGTCGAACTCGTTCACAATTAATGCGAACAAACGGCCATTATTGAATCCAATGCCGTCATAATTCCTCAAAACAGTCGATTAACTGAAATCTTATTGCCTTATCCAGATAACATGGATCGCGAATTGATGGTATTACCGATATTTGCTATGGTGTGTTTGACATTCATAGTGGGGGTTAGTATGAGATTGAAAAGAGAACAAGTTGTAAAGAAGGGATTCAATTGGCGATACTACAAGACATTTGAAGGAGAAAAACCTCCTAGAGATGCGTTACAAGCAGACCAGCATTTCGTCAATTTATTCGAAGTACCTGTTCTATTCTACACAGCCTGTTTGACTGTAATGATTCTCGATTCATTAACCGAGTTTATTTTCATATTAGCTTGGATTTATGTTCTGGGAAGAGTTTTGCATGCACATATATCATTGACACATAACCGCCTTCTTTGGAGATCGCGTGTCTTTGTTGGGAGTGGTTTGGTATTATTTTCAATGTGGATATTGATTACATACCAAGCTGTGAGTTAGATTATTCATTCTCCAAGTTCTACTAAAGTCGCTCCCATATCGACTCTTTCGCCCTCTGCAAAATTCACTGAAAGTACTTCACCTGCCTTCGGTGCTTGGATTCTATGCTCCATCTTCATCGCTTCCATAACCAACAAAGTTTGACCTTCTCTGACTCTTTGTCCGGCCTTTGCATGTACCTCTAGAATCGTTCCAGGCATCGGGGCTGTTAGACCACCCTCGCCTGCGGCTGAATCAGTGCTTCCTGGTTCATGACCATGAACAACATGGATTCGCCCATCGATGTGAATCCACCAATCATCACCAACCTTTGCTACGTGCGCGATATGCGCGGAACCGTCTACGTCGACAAGGAGCCTAGCGCCTTGGGAATCTCGGGTAATGCCAATATCAGAATGTGGTGCTTCGTGTCCATCCCGAGTCAGCCCCGCGAGACTTAGTGTGCCCTCTGAATCGGACAATTTTGCGGTGTAACGAACACCCGATTCTCCAATACTCCACTCCATCTTTTTTCACCTCAGGGAAATGACCTCGTCAAGGTCCTAAATGGGTCTCCGCTGTGCCCTGTATGTTCATCGACAAACGACTCAGATGACCCTGAGCCTGCACGGTCAAGTCCGAATCGACTTGCTGCTGCGGCAATTGCCACAAGAGTAGCAGTATCTGGATCTGGCTCAGCGAAATCAGAAATATTTCTTGAATCCAAATAATCAGTAGTTATTCCACCAGAAATAAAATCCGGATGGGTAGTCATTTGACGAAGGAATCCAATGTTTGTTATTACTCCAAGAGCCCTTAGGTCGGAGAGTGCATTATCTAAGCGTCTTGCAGCTGCAGTTCTTGTTGGGGCGTGAACGATTAATTTGGCTAACATCGGATCGAAGTCGACGGTCACAGCATCTCCTTCTCGAACTCCAGTGTCGACCCTAATTCCAGGGCCTGCTGGTGCACGCCACATCGCTAGGTCACCAATTGCTGGCAGGAATCCTTTGCTGGGATCTTCTGCATAGATTCGGGCTTCCATAGAATGACCAGTGATTCCTATATCGGATTGAGACAATCCAAGTGGTAATCCTGCTGCAACTTCAAATTGCTTCTGTACGATATCTATTCCAGTAATCATCTCGGTTACCGGATGCTCTACTTGTAGACGGG
>PANM01000001.1 GCA_002708385.1 Methanobacteriota archaeon
AACTAAATCGCTAGTTGTTGTACTTGAGGCAGCAGATCCTAAAACAGTAACTAGGGAGTCAAGTTTCCTAGAAAAGGGAAGACATACCACACCAGCACCTTTTAAAGCCCCCATTAAACCAGCGTGGTATCTCATAGTCACAACTGCTTCGACATTATTGAAACATTGCTCAAGAGTTTCAAAATCTGGATTAAGTAATTCACTTTCTACTTTGAGTTTTTCTGCAACTCGTTTGTGTAATGGGGCATCCTCTTCGGGATTAAGTGAAATGAATCTGACTTTTAAACCGGTAGAAATTGCAACAGCGTCAATACTTTCTGCTAGATCTCGGATTTCTTTCTCTGACAAAGAAGCTTTGGGGCCGATTGATGCAGGTAAAAATCTGGGAGTTTGAGGGTTGCGTAGAGATACTCCTAGAAAACTGGACGAAGAAACCGGTGAGATCTCCTCGGAAACGTCCCAGAGCCAACCGAGATCAGCCGCTTTGACAACATTAGGTATGTTAAGTGATTTGAGAATTTGAGCTGAATTTTGATCTCGTACGGAAACACCTAGGGGATCTTTAAATGTATTTGAAACTTGTTTCAAAGATCTTTTACTTGTTAATCCTGATGCTCCTAAACCCACTCCAATCCAAGGGAGACCTTGTTTTCTTGCTGCAGTAATTCGACTCAGATGGAAGGGTAAATTCCATAATCCGGTTTCATCCTGAAGGAGACCCCCACCTCCAAAAATAAGAGCATCGCTATTAATCATTTGTTTTTTTAGTTCAATAAAATTCAAATGATTAAAAGAATCTGTATCAAAACTGCTTTTAGTTTTGGCTGGATTTACAGAAGGAACAACCGTTTTCATCCCTCTTTCCTTTAAAAGACGCAGGAGTATTGAAAAGATTAGTTCATCGCCAAGATTGGAAGAACCAACCCAGGCCCCAATTACTGCTCGGTCGATCACGCATCTCGACACTATCGTGATGTAATGGTTGAGATGACAGAAACTAGTAATGAAAAACTTATAACAAAGATAGCCGTATCCATAATGGCTTTATTTCTGCTAGTTTCGTGGATTCCAGCTTTCGGAATGCCACTAGGCGATTCGCATGAAGGACGAGTTTTAGGACAGTTTGCTCTTCATATGAAAAATTTTTGGAGCATGGGTGTAGTTGCTTCTTCTTTTGGGGCTTCGTGGGAACCTTTTTCTGATATCCCATACACCCATCATCCTCCGGTTTTAACTTTCCTGCATGTAATAGTTTCAGCAATTATCGGCGAGGGTTTAAAACAAATAAAATTAATAAGTTATGTTGCCGGATTTCTTACAATCCCTGCCCTTTTATCAATGGGAAAAAATCTTGGCATCAACTCTAAAGCAGTAACTATTTCAATCTTGGTTTTGATAACCACACCGTGGTGGTGGGTTTATGGACGTCTAGGACTCGGGCTACTCCCCAATGTCTTGATGATCGGAACTATTTTGGCAGCGACAGAAAAACCCACTAAGCGGAAAACGATTGTTGCTTCACTAGCGACATTTTTTGCGGTGGCAGCTTCCTGGCATGGAGTATTTTTGTTTCCTTTTTTGTGGTTTCAAACTTGGAGGCGAAGAAAGTTCGATCAACTGACATTTTCTTTAATGGGGGTGAGCATATTAGGTGGTTTGGTGATTCTTTTATGGGTGTCCCAAGGAGGTGGACTTGGCGAACTTGGCGACCATATTGGTGAGCGAGTCGAAAGGGACTGGACTTGGAATCAATTTGCTGAGAGGCAGTGGGATTTCTCACAAACTCTCCTACCTCTCTGGTACACGATCCTTGCTTTGCCTGCATTAGTAGTTGGATTAATTGATTCTCGGACGCGTTTTTTAACAACTTCTCTCTTTTCAATGGTTCTGGTTTTTGCTTTAGTTCCTTCAAATGGAGCTTGGATTCACGACTATTGGAACTTTCCGATTCTTCTAACTCTTTTTCCAGGTTTCGCAGTGATTAGCGAATGGATCTTTAGTTTTATTAAAGAAAAAATCAGCCTAGAAAAAACTGAGTCGATAGCGCTGGGAGCATTTTTGTCGCTTGCCTTAGTATTGATGCTTGTATTACAACCAGTGAGTTTGCACAAAAATTATTTTGAAGAAACATCTGATGCTGGAGAGCTCGTTGCCTCGATAGAACTGTCAAGTAGTCAAAAAACTGCATGGCACCTTCCACAAGTGCCGTGGCCAACGTGGGTTTCCAATAAATGGAATGTTCCAACTGCTAGNCTCCTAAACGCAGAAGATCTAGGTACCGTTCCTTCTGAGGACATTGTGTTATTTCGCATTGACCGGTTACCGGATTGGCTTGATGGAAAAATTGGATTTGCAATTGAAGATCAAAAAGGTANATACGCAACNGTCANGGCTCATGTTATGAAATTGCATGTCATTGAGGCAGTAAAATGACACAATCTGGGAGTTCAAAAGGTCATGGTGGCGAGTCATTTGTTGAGCAAGATTTAATAGAAAAAGCTGTACACGGGAATGATTGGAGGGGTCTTAACCCTGCGCAAATTGGGGAAGGTGAATTTTTTGACCGTGTAACGGTTATTTTGCCCTGCTACATGGGGCAGCAGGAACTTGCATTAACGTTTGCGGGCTTGTCGAGGCAAACATACCCGCATCATTTGATCGAAGTAATTGTCGTTGACGACGGTTCTGACCCCCCGATCAAACTTCCATCACAGCTCCCATTCGAGGCATCTGTTGTCTTACAGGAACGCGATGGATTTGGTTTAGCGAGAGCGCGTAACTTAGGTGCTAGCAGTGCTAGAGGAGAGATATTGATCTTTCTTGATTGTGACATGATTCCTGAATCACAACTTGTTGAAGCACATGCAAGATGGCACTACGAAAATAAATTTGGGTTGACTCTTGGTTTCAGAAGCCATGCTGATTTTTCAGGAATCTCTCCTGAGGATTTAGTTAAAGCTAATAAAGTCGAAGATCTTTTATCTGGTAGAAAAGTGACAACACCTCAATGGATTGAATTTCACATGGGGCGCACAAAAAACTTAACTTCGAATGACAGTGATTTGTTTCGAATTGCAACAGGAGGAAACCTAGGGATCCGTAAATCATTTTTTGACACTGTAGGTGGATTTGATTCTTCTTTTAGACAATGGGGCGGAGAAGACATTGAATTCGGATTCCGCGCTTTCAACATGGGGGCGGTTCTAATACCAGAACGACTGGCTAAAGCTTGGCACCAAGGTGAAGGAGCAAGTCCGGACCCTGAAGAGGAGGTATCGCTTGAACAACAGCGCAACCGTTTGTCACATTTAATTGCGGAAAAAACTTTCCGTGATTCTTCAGCGGGACGTAGCTTTGAGATCCCCATGCTTGCAGTTGCAATACATGCCGAGCAACAGACTTTAAATGAGATAGCTTCTCAAGTTGAATCAGTGCTGTCTTCTACTTTTCATGACCTTGTGGTTTGCGTAGAAATTTCTGATTCGCACCCTGGCAGGATCAACTTAGACAGGCAGTACGGTCCAGACCCTCGCGTTGTAGTAGCGAACGATGTTTCTGAGCAAGTATCAACCGCATCTTTTCAGTTGGAAATGCCACCAGAGTTTTGCTTTAATGCCGGCGATATCCGTTATTTGATGAACAGCATAGAAAAATCCGGACTTGTGAAAGTTGATTTGGGTTCACAAGGGGAGATTCGTTTGGTAAGAACACGTGCGTTGAAACGGTCTGAACAAATTGGATTAGTCGATCGGTGGGCTGGTGCAGCTGATCTTTTCGGGGAAAAGCTGATAACGGCTGAAAAACTCGGGAATTATAAAAAATCAGGTAAAACGAAGGCACCTCCGAGTTCCTCGTTGAATCCTCCCTTCTGGCTACTCGTTACAAAGGTCTTTAAGAGGGTTATGGGTATCCGATCTTTTTCTGATTTACGAAATCTGATTAGTTGGTGTTTTCGGGGCGTTTTAAACGTGACAAGAAGAATGAAACTTAAAGATAAGTTGCAAGACATTGGAACCGATAAGAACGCATTAAACGCCCCGAATTGGATTCGAATAGTAGGTGACGGCTCTTATTTTCCACATGCAAGACCATGGCGCGGTGAAAGTTCGAGTGTTGAAGTTGTTTTAGTTTCGCCCAATGAAAAAAATTGGGACAGCACGTTGGTCCGAACTGTCGTTCTTGGTGAGAAGACAGGAATTCCTTTAGCCCCGCCAGTTAATGCGAAGGTTTTTAATCCGGCTGGCTTCAAGGAAGTCAAAACCGGTTCGCAAATAGTAGATATTCCAGAATCTAAAAGGTCTAAAGATTTCATTAGGCAAGCGCGTTCAGCTTTGGGTGTAGAAATAGAAAGAATTGACTCTTCAAAGTCGGCTCAAAAAGTGTTGGAGCTTTTAGCAATAGGTGTCCCGGTCATCCTTAAACAAAATGACCAAGCAGAATCATGGTTGGGCAAGAAAGTGGTGAGTCTTTTAAATGGAATTGATGTGGAGGAGCTCAAAGACCCAACTGTTAGAGAAAAAGTTTCTGTTGATCTGAGAAGAGCTGTTTTAGAGGAGCACTCTATTGAAAATCGTTTGCAGCAAATCAGAGAACAAGCAGGTCTGCCGATTTTTAGAGAGCCTTCAGTTTCGGTAGTTGTGGCCACTAACCGTCCTGATATGACGGAAAGAATTTTCAATACAGTGAAGCAACAAGACCATAAAAATTTGGAACTCGTTTTAGCTTTGCACGGTGAAGGTTTTGAAGATTCCTATCCGAATTTTTTTGAAAGCGATATAGGGGTAACAGTCCTCCGCTACCCAAAAGAAACAATTTTCGGAAACGTTCTTTCAGAAGCCTCATCTGCAGCTAGCGGAGAGTGGATCGCAAAGATGGACGACGACGACTGGTACGGGGAAGAACACATCTCGGATCTTTTGTTGGCTGCAAGTTACTCGGATGCAGACTTGGTTGGTAAGGGGTCGGAGTTTGTTTACCTAACGGAAGAAAATTTGACGATAAGGCGGGATTTAGGAGACAGCGAAGTTGAGAGTAGAACAATTGGAGGTGGAGCAATGCTTGTAAAAGCGGAAATATTTAGAGAAATAAATGGGTGGCGAGAGCTTACCAGAGGGGTTGATACTGCTCTTATCGATGATGTTGTTTCTAATGGTGGCCGAGTGTGGAGGACCCATCCATTTGGTTACTTGTTAAGACGAACAAAAAGTCAACATACGTGGGAAGTTGATGATAAGTATTTTCTTAGACACGCTGATCAAAGGTGGGAAGGATTTGCCTCCGAACTTGTGGGCGTGCTGAGTCGGTAAAACTGGACTAATTGTTATTTGGCATACCGAAACGCACGATTATATTAGCTCCGGGTCCTTCACCTATGCGGACTTCTCCGCCTGATGCCTCAGCAATTTTTCTTACAATGTCGAGACCAATGCCGCTCGACTCGCCTGTAGTGGAACCCCTATCGAAAACATTGGGCGAAGATAAACCTTCTCCTTCATCATTTACCACTAAAGAGGGTGGATCATCTAAAACAGTTACTGAAAACCCGGTACCTTCAGGGGTATGAGCTAAGACGTTTTGCACGAGATTATCTAGAGCGGTTAGCACTTCAGCATCAGGTGATGAGACAAGAATTGGCTCTTCACTGGTAGTAATCACAGAAAGTTCTCGATCCTGCGCAGAAGCTACTATACGCCAGAAACCCATTCTTTTTTCTACCACAGTTGATAAATCGGCAATAGTTGATTGCTCATCGGGAAGTTTTCGAAGATCTTCTATAAGAGCTGTAACTTCGCCTTCGAGGTTTGCTATATCAGCAATAAGAGCGTTTCTGTGATTAGCGTCTTTAGTTGATTCCGCTTGCAGCCTTAGTGCAGCTAGTGGAGTGCGTAAACGATGTGAGAGGTCTGCAACGCGTTCACGCTCTGCAGCAAGAAGTTCTGTTAGTCGCTCAGCTAGAAGATTAAAAGCCTGTCCAGATTCAGCGATCTCGCGTGGGCCCGACGGTTCCACTCGCGCCGATAAGTCTCCCCCGGCCCACTTGAGAGCAGCGTTTGAAAGTCCCTTAACCGGTTTTATTAGGGAGGCAGCTAAACGATCTGCAATAGGTACGGAACCTATAACGACAATAAGACCTAAAGCTGCGAGAATAAGCCAAGAAGTTGCTACTCCTTCCCGAAGGTCAGAATCCTGTACATATGTAGCAACTACAGCAGATGAATCATCGTCAAAGTTAATCGGCACAACAGCTATTACGCCACCTTCAACATCGGCGATTATCGAACCGTCTTTTGCAATCGAGCGAAGGTCAAGATCAGGTACGCCTCTTCCAATTTTCATATCATCCGGCATGAGTATGACAATGTTTTCTGTTTCGAACGAACCGATTATGTAGGCGGCATCTTCAAGAGCGGGTGAACGACCTGTTGTGCTTACTACAGCTGCTAGTGCAGTGGCAGCACCGCGCGCATCGGATTGGGCTCCGGTTAGAGTTCGTAATTCCGCCTGAGATTTAACCGAACGCGCAAGCGGAACGAGAAAACCAACTGCCAGCATTACAGCTAACGCAACAAAAACAAGAGCTAGGCGTCTACGCATTAACCGTTGGGACTTTCTAATTTCACACCAGCACCGATACTCGTGTGAAGGTAGCCCTTCTCGTCGTCAGCTTTTTCGCCGAGTTTCTTTCGTAGAGTTGAAATGTGAACGTCGATTGTTCTTCCCTCGCTACCGCCCGGTGTCTTCCATACAGCTGAATGCAGCTCTTCTTTTGATACAACAGTTCCCGTTCTAGAAGCTAGATAAACGAGAACATCAAATTCTTTTGTTGTTAAATCAAGAGGAACCTCATTCATGCTTGCTCGGCGCGGTCCTAAAAGTATTTCCAAACCCCCCACCACAATTTTTTCATTTTTGCCTGCATCGGAACGTCTTAGTAAAGCGTTCACCCTGGCGCTTAACTGTGGCCCTGATACTGGCTTAACAACATAGTCGTCCGCTCCCCCTTCGAAAGCTGCTAAAACGACGTCTTCTTCTTCTCTGGCTGTAAGGACGAGAACAGGAACATCGTTGACACTTCTGAGCATCTTTAGAAGGTCTATTCCTTCGAGATCTGGTAGCCCAAGATCGATGACAATCAAATCAGGGCTATCAATTGTAGCTTTCTGAAGCCCTTCCATACCGGTTGGTTCACTAGATACAGAATGACCCTCAGAAGCTAAGTGTTCACAAACTAATTCTCGTATTCTTTGATCGTCTTCGATTAAGAGAATTTTCGCCATCTTCTTTTCCTCATTGGATGTTATTAGTCCTTACATAGACGATACTTGATGTATATGCGCAAAATGATGGTTCCCACATTATGGGTAATTGCGACGGTTTTAGTCGTTTATGCTGCTAACGCTGCTGTACGGGCAGTGGACCGTCAGGTTTTTCCTGAAGGCGCAAGTGTGAGAGTGCTCTCAACCACGACTACAACCACGACTACAACCACCACAACTACGACGACTACGACGACTACGACGACCACGACTGTTGTTCCGGCCACTACAACTACTCTGCTTCCTGTTGTTACTACAACTCAACCAGTGGTGCTTGAAACAACAACTACTACTGTCCCGCCAGTTAGACCGCTTGTTATAGAGACAGAGTCGATTCAAGGTGGCGTTACGGGAGGCACTTACTTGGTTTTTTTGAAAAGTGATGGAGGTGAAGCACCTTTGTCATGGGATGTGAACAGCGGATTATTGCCGCCTGGGCTTGAATTTACCTCTGCAGGTTTAATACGTGGGATTCCACAAAAAGCTGGTGAATACAGCTTTGGTTTAAGTGTTACCGACGCTGCAGGACGTAAAGCAGAGGAAACTTTTGAAATTGATTTCGTGGATCCACTACTTGTCGAAACTTCTTTGATACCTGATTTAACGATCGGTTTACCATTTGAACTACAACTTCAGGGTTCAGGGGGCACACTTCCTTACCAGTGGGAGATTCTAGATGGTGTGTTACCACCAGGCGTTACTTTAGGTCCGAATGGTTATATTTCTGGATCTGCTGACAGCCCAAAAGCTACTAATTTGTTAGTTTCGGTTATTGATTCGAGCGGTTTGTCAACTCAAAAAGAGCTTTCTTTAAACTTTGTAGAAAGTCTCATAATTAGAACCGAAAGCATTGAAACTGCGGTGAGTGGGACAAATTACTCATTTGAGTTTGACGCTTCAGGTGGAACTCCACCTTATTTATGGGAAATTTCAGATGGAGAACTTCCTGAAGGGATGGTTTTAAGCTCAGACGGTCAAATCAGTGGACTGGCTGAATTTGTAGGTAATACACGGATTTCGGCAAAAGTTACCGATTCTGCCAACAGAACTGCCTCTTTTCCCTATATTTTCAGTGTTTCCATTGGAGGAGAAAGACAAATAATCAAAGCTAGAGGCGGAACAGTAACAGTTGACATTAGAGGAAATGACATAATATATATTGAAAATAGTCCAAATGATGGATTTAAAGGTTATTTAATAACTCCGGGACCTGAAAAAGTTCAGTTCCATTTCATTGATTCGCAAGGTGGTCAGGTCCCATCATGGGTGCTTTGTGAAAGAAATTTGCCNGGGATTTGTTCATTTGACTAAAAANTTCTTAAATTTTTNAATTTTCAAAGATTANTAAGAATATTTAATTTACATATTCTTTACATCAGTTTTGCNTGATATTTNGCNTNAGTANCANTGTTTTNTCTATGATTNATGAATCGGGNTTTTCCCGAAATTAAATATTTCGCGGNAANTCCGGCGAATTTCAAACAAACAANAATAAGGAAGGCATAAATGCTTACCAAGATGAAAAAGCGCAGTGCACTGCTAGTTACACTTGCAGTTCTTTGCGCATCCGTCGCGGTTGTGCCTCAGATGGCTAGTGCTCAAGCGTCTAAAGTTCCTAATGCAGGAACTGCAACAGATGCGCACACAGCGCCTAATGAGACAACTGCTATGACGGCGTGTCCAGGAAGTTCTGCACCAGCTGCAGGATTCTCTGATACCACAGCAACTGATGTTGATTGCATCAAGATGTTCGGTATTACTCAGGGTACGTCCGCCACAACTTACGGACCAGATGAGAGTATTCCTCGTTGGCAGATGGCGTTGTTCCTACATCGCATGTTCGTACCAACAGGTCTAGCAGCAGCAGGAACAACAACAGTTCCAGCGTTCACAGATACAGCTGATCTCTCTGCTGAGATCCAGGCAGCAATCACAGCTATTGCAAGCCATGGAATCACAGTAGGAACCTCAGCAACCACGTTCGGTCCTAACGACAACGTGACTCGTGAACAGATGGCTTTGTTCCTCTACAGGTTCGGTAAGAAAATCAAGCCTTATGACACAGCTACTGACGTGACTGGCATTTTTGATGATGCAGCCGCTGATATAGCTTCTGGGTCTTACAACTTCTCCGATATTGCTGGCGCAACCTTCGAGGGTATGGAAGCAATCATCGCCATGTACAACATTGGCGCAACCGGTGAAACATGTACAGCATTAACAATTGCTGCTAACCCGGCTGCTTGTGCTACTACGTATCGTCCGACCGCTGATATCACACGTGCCGAAATGGCAACGATGATTAAAGCTGTATTGGACCTTTCGAACGCACGTCCAGCAGGTGCAACAATTCAGACTACAACAGCTGTTACTGCAACTTCGGAGGCAACTTCGATTTCTTACCGTAACGCTGACTTCACAGTAGCTGCGAACATAATTATTGACGAATTCCGTCAGGTAGTTAATGACACTTCAGCCACAACTCAGGCTGCATCTGTGCCATTTAACGCCCTTTCAGGTCTTTGTAGCTCAGGCGCTGGTGGTGTAGCCGGAACTGGAACTTTATGCACCATGGATACAGGTGACAAATCCACTAACTCCTTGGGTAACGTTGCTGGTACAGCTCAGACTCTTACAGCTAACTCAACTGGTAAATGGTGGGTTTGGACTGGAGATCAAGGTGCTCAGTACATCAACGGAACCACTTCAACAGGGTTCTTGTTCGAGGCAGCAGTTACAACTGCAGCCGGAAGCACATTTGCAACGACAGCTACTCACGCATTGTCTAACACCAATGCTGTAGCAAACAACGTTTCTGCATTTGCTGGTGTAACTGCTAATGATTCCAAGATGGCTTACCAGGGAACCAGCGAAACAATTACCACAACGCTTACAGGTGCATCAGCTGCAGCTGTAGTTGACGGATACACCGTCAAGTACGTTGACAAGGTAGTTAATTACGGAACTGGAACTGGAAACATCAGCACAACGTTCAACACCTCTTATGTACCATCATCTGGTGGTGTAGCTAGCTACACAATTACTTGTGCAGCTGACCCACTTCCACTAGCAAGCAACGCTAAAGCTGCAGGTGGTGCAGCCGCAGCTGAGTACTGGGAATCACATGAGGTAACAATTACCTTCCAAACTGCAACAGGTAACGGTTGGCCAACAGGCGGAGCCGATCCAACAGATGCAGGTTTCATGAACAACAACACAATGAACGTCATCTGTGACGATGAAGTTCGTGACTATGTTGGTGGAACAAACGGAGAAGGCCTTGCAGTGAACCAAAACTATGCCACTGTTTCAACAGCTGGTACTTTGGCCACAATCACCGCGACCGCATACGATCAGTATGGTGACGGAATCGCAGGTGTTGAAGCAACCTTCAGGAGTGTCACAANGNNAAACGCTGCTCTAACTGCAGNANCANCAGGTGCAGCCGCAGCCCGTGGAACATTGTTCACAGGTAGTGACGGAACAGCCTCATTGAGCGCTGTAGTTTGTGACGCAGCTTCTGTTGGCCTCTCAGGTNCGGTTGCTTGGGAAATCAACGACCCAGGTGCTAACGCCAATGAGATGGACACAGTTGCCAGTTCAACCGCAGCAGCTGGTGTAGTAGAAGGTACAACCATTTACTGTGCTATAGCCGGTACTGACACTATGACTGTGACCTCCATGAACATGGATGTAACGGCTGTTAGTCAGGTTCAAACCATTACCACAAGCAACACCGATGACACGGGTGACTTCACTTGCACCTTCGAGGGTCAGACAACTGCTGTTCAGGCAGCAGCTGAAACTGCAGGTAACCTGCAGGCTGACTTGCGTGCATTGAACAACCTAGGTGACGTAACAGTCGCTCTAGTCGGTGAGGTTTACACAGTTACCCACCAAGCTAACACTGGTGCCCATGGTGAAATCGTCTGTACTGGTGATAACGCTGGTGGTACCAACCTTAGTGACGGTGGAGCGGACACTACGTTTGCTCACGCAATAACCACAGCTGGTGTTTATGGACACACATTCGACTTTGTTGATAACAACACAGCCGATGACAGTTTGATTACAATTAGAACTGTTCTCAACCACACAGCAGCTGGTGCTCCCGTCGTGGAAACCTCATATAACAGATGGGTTTATGACTCAACTGACGTATTTGAGATTCAGGGAACACCGGGTATACCTGGTGCAACTGAAGCACAATGGGAGACCGAGTTGGCTACTAAGACCAACGCCTCCTCCAGCATGATGATCACCTATCGAACAGGTGCTCTAACTACTGGTATTAGCGCAATGACAATTGTCGATGCCGCAGGTGGTTAATTAAAATAGTTGACCTGACTTAAGGTCAAACAAAGGTTTAACCCCCGGTCGAAAGACCGGGGGTTTTCCTTTTATAAAAATAAAAATCTCTAAGAGAAAACTGTTAAAAGCTTCTAGAATAAGAGATCATTCAAAGATTATTAAGAATATTTAATTTACATATTCTTTACATCAGTTTTGCTTGATATTTTGCCTGAGTAACAGTGTTTTATCTATGATTGATGAATCGGGCTTTTCCCGAAATTAAATATTTCGCGGGGATTCCGGCGATTTCAAACAAAAATAAAGGAAGGCATAAATGCTTACCAAGATGAAAAAGCGCAGTGCACTGCTAGTTACACTTGCAGTTCTTTGCGCATCCGTCGCGGTTGTGCCTCAGATGGCTAGTGCTCAAGCGTCTAAAGTTCCTAATGCAGGAACTGCAACAGATGCGCACACAGCGCCTAATGAGACAACTGCTATGACGGCGTGTCCAGGAAGTTCTGCACCAGCTGCAGGATTCTCTGATACCACAGCAACTGATGTTGATTGCATCAAGATGTTCGGTATTACTCAGGGTACGTCCGCCACAACTTACGGACCAGATGAGAGTATTCCTCGTTGGCAGATGGCGTTGTTCCTACATCGCATGTTCGTACCAACAGGTCTAGCAGCAGCAGGAACAACAACAGTTCCAGCGTTCACAGATACAGCTGATCTCTCTGCTGAGATCCAGGCAGCAATCACAGCTATTGCAAGCCATGGAATCACAGTAGGAACCTCAGCAACCACGTTCGGTCCTAACGACAACGTGACTCGTGAACAGATGGCTTTGTTCCTCTACAGGTTCGGTAAGAAAATCAAGCCTTATGACACAGCTACTGACGTGACTGGCATTTTTGATGATGCAGCCGCTGATATAGCTTCTGGGTCTTACAACTTCTCCGATATTGCTGGCGCAACCTTCGAGGGTATGGAAGCAATCATCGCCATGTACAACATTGGCGCAACCGGTGAAACATGTACAGCATTAACAATTGCTGCTAACCCGGCTGCTTGTGCTACTACGTATCGTCCGACCGCTGATATCACACGTGCCGAAATGGCAACGATGATTAAAGCTGTATTGGACCTTTCGAACGCACGTCCAGCAGGTGCAACAATTCAGACTACAACAGCTGTTACTGCAACTTCGGAGGCAACTTCGATTTCTTACCGTAACGCTGACTTCACAGTAGCTGCGAACATAATTATTGACGAATTCCGTCAGGTAGTTAATGACACTTCAGCCACAACTCAGGCTGCATCTGTGCCATTTAACGCCCTTTCAGGTCTTTGTAGCTCAGGCGCTGGTGGTGTAGCCGGAACTGGAACTTTATGCACCATGGATACAGGTGACAAATCCACTAACTCCTTGGGTAACGTTGCTGGTACAGCTCAGACTCTTACAGCTAACTCAACTGGTAAATGGTGGGTTTGGACTGGAGATCAAGGTGCTCAGTACATCAACGGAACCACTTCAACAGGGTTCTTGTTCGAGGCAGCAGTTACAACTGCAGCCGGAAGCACATTTGCAACGACAGCTACTCACGCATTGTCTAACACCAATGCTGTAGCAAACAACGTTTCTGCATTTGCTGGTGTAACTGCTAATGATTCCAAGATGGCTTACCAGGGAACCAGCGAAACAATTACCACAACGCTTACAGGTGCATCAGCTGCAGCTGTAGTTGACGGATACACCGTCAAGTACGTTGACAAGGTAGTTAATTACGGAACTGGAACTGGAAACATCAGCACAACGTTCAACACCTCTTATGTACCATCATCTGGTGGTGTAGCTAGCTACACAATTACTTGTGCAGCTGACCCCCTTCCATTAGCAAGCAACGCTAAAGCTGCAGGTGGTGCA
>PANM01000002.1 GCA_002708385.1 Methanobacteriota archaeon
CCTAACCGCGAAGGGCTGCCCAATAAAACAATCCAAGAGTGTTCATACACTTCGCTTAATGTTTGCGAAAGATTTTCTGAATATCCGTTCATTTCCAAACCTTCTTTATAGCTTGGACAACCCTTTCGACTTCCGAATCAGTTAAAGACGGAACAGCAGGAATGCTTATCGTGTGATCAAAACAATTTACAGAATTGGGATACTCAATATCAGATAAGCCTATTTTCCTATGCACTAAGGCATCAACCCCTCTTCTAATAGTGATTCCATATTCAGCAAATTCTTTCCGACGTTGCTCAAAATCACCCAAAGGATCCCACAAGATCATGCGGGTAAGATCAAATTTTCTCCGATGTATTTCAGGATCGCATAAATACTCCGGCAACGCAGATACATACTCAGACATAATTCTCTCTCTGCGTTTTTTCAAATACCCAAACTTGTCGAGTTGCACAACACCTAACGAAGCCTGCAAATCAGTCATAGGAGTAAACACAGCCTCATCGCGTAACAAGTCAGAAACTTTCGTGAATAAGTTTTTGTCGCTACAAGAAACAGCACCACCTTGACCAGTAGTAATCTCTTTCGTGGCGAAAAAAGAATAGACGCCTACATCTGCATTTTCTGAGGTTGGGCCGAACGCTTGACAGAGATCTTCAATTACAGCAATGGAGCGACTTGAAAATTCAGAAAAATCTTCGAATGGGTTTATTCCAAAAGGATGGACCTTTATAAGCGCCGCTGTCCTAGATGAGGCTCTTTGAAGATTCGATTCGATATCGACTGTCCATTTCTTTTCCGCATTATCTGCTAGAACAGGATGCGCTCCAGCTTGCAAAACAGCATAGTAAACAGCTTCACAAACATAAGTAGGTAGAACTACTTCATAACCTGATACGTCAATACTCAACAGCGCAGCTGTTAATGCTTTCCTTCCGGATGGCGCAATAACAGTTTGATTTTTTAAATAAGCAGTGAGTCTATTTTGAAAGTGATTCACTGAGCTTCCATCCGCCAAAGAGCCCTCTGCTATTAGACGCTTTAATTCATCTAGTTCTAATTGATCTATGTGAGGTCTTGAATGAGGAACCTCTTCTAGTTTCTTTGATTTATTTCTATTCAAAAGAATTCCATTCATAATTATAAAAACTAGAAAATTTAAAATCAGTTCCCGCTAGGTTACTTTTCTTCCAAATTCATCTAATTTAGAAATAATCAGAGCAGGGTTCCCAGCCACAAGGGTTAAGTCGGGCACATTCTTTGTAATAACACTCCCAGCTCCAACCATGGAGTACTCTCCAATTCGATTTCCGCAAATAACAGTACTGTTTGCACCGATACTGGAACCCTTCATCACCTCAGTCCTAAGCAATTCCCAATCCTGATTAAAAGCCCTCGGGTAAAGATCGTTTGTAAATACGACACCAGGCCCTATAAAAACATCATCACCTATTTCAACCCCATTATATATGGATGCACCATTCTGTATTTTGCAACGATCTCCAATACTGACTCCTTTGTCTATATAAACATCCTTGCCGATGATGCACTCTTCTCCAATGGTCGCTTCTTCTCTAATTTGGGCGTTAACCCATATCTTTGTTCCAGAACCTATAAGAGCCCTTTCATCTACGAAAGAGCTTTCGTGTATGAAAACCTCTTCTCCAATCACAAGCCAATCGTACAAGAGTAAATTAAAGAATTACATCCAACAGAATCTCTTCGTCGTTTAGAACTTAAATCAATGAATATCTTCTATGAAACTCCTCTTATAGTTTTCTTAGAAGAATGTCTGTATCTGCAACTAACTTTTTCGCTGGAAAACGATTAATAGCATAAGAACTAAGTTCTAACTCAGAAGGAAAATTACTATTAAGTATTTCTACAATTGAATTAGACATCCCTTGAAGATTCCCTACTTGAAAAACAGGACAAAGGTCTCCTGTTATATCTTTTGTGTCACCTACGTCCGTGGCGACTACTGGCGTTCCACAAGCCATCGCTTCTAAAATAACATTAGGAAAACCTTCACTTCTGGATGTTGAAACTAAAACATCAACGCCATTAAGCACAGCAACAGGATTTTCAATATCGTCTAAAATTACGACACTTTTTGCTATTCCAAGTTTGTTTGAAAGATTAATTAACATTTCTTTATTCTTGTTCGAGTGACTCCCGACTATTACATAGCGCGCTGAAGGAAAAATTTCTGACAATAAAGCTGCCAAGTGTAAAAAATCTTCGTGTCCTTTCAACAAGTCGAACCTGGAAAGCATCCCTACTACCTTCCCTTGAAAACCCTCCAAATTTTCGTCACGGAACCGTAAGCCAAGTTTCTCTTCTGGAAAAAACTTTGAAGAATCCACTCCGTTAGCTACCACTCGAATCAGATCGTGACGACATCCCTTGCTTATTATGTAATCCTTACCAGCATTCGAATTACAAATAATTAAGTCAACCTTTGAAAATAATTTTTCCTGCAACCACCAAAAAAACTTTTCTTTCTTATTAATTTTAAATTGGCCATATGTAGATGCACGGATTCCCCAAACCACTGGCACATCTCTAAAGAAAACACGCAATAAAGATACAATTGCGTTAGCCCCAGGCATATAGGAGTGAACCACACTGGGTCTGAGGTTGCGGATAAGTCCAACTAATTTTGTTACTCTTAAAATTTTAGGTAAAACTTTCGAATCTAAATAATGTACAGTTATGCCTTTTTCGATTGCTTTACCGTCTAGAGACCCCTTACCAGTCAAAGCGACTACATGAACTTCGTACCCAAGGTCAATGAGGCCACCCCCTAGAAGTATCAGCTGATTTTCAGCCCCTCCACGGTTTAGTGAACCAATTACAAATAATAAACGCATTATAATTTCCACCAAATATAAAGAACTTTTTACATGATAATCCATGGCCACAAACAAAGTGTCCGATTGTCACAAAGCATCAGCAATCTATGTTAAAAAAGAAGATGCCCGAACAAAGAGTGCTTGGCAACTAATGAACACTGCAACATATAAAGTCATAATTTATAAGATCCGAACATGAAAAACTTTTTTCATAAAATACATAACAAACTTTCCTCAAGACCTGCTCTATCAGTTTTTTTTATCGCTCTTTTAACACGAATACTTACAGCGATCTCAGTGCATCTATTTTCGGACGGAACACTTTTCGTTGATGAAAAGTCCTACTTATCGATATTAGAAGCCCATAGAAACAACTGGGTGGTGGACTTACCTGAATACCTCATATCCGATTATCAGTTGAACTGGAGCCGCCTTAAAGGCTTTTACCTACCTATCGATTTTCTATTTAGAATCTTTGGTCAAATCACTTTTTTAGCGCAAATTATCCCAGTCTTCGCCGGAGCAATTACCGCCATGGCAATAACATTAATATTACTTAAGTACACCAGAACCACCACAGCATTGTACGCAGGTATTCTTTTTGCTGTTTACCCCTCTCAGGTGCTCTGGTCATCACTAGTACTTAGAGATTCTCTAATCTGGATGACTATTGCACTAATTTTATTGACTTTACGAAAATGGGACGGAAACACAGATCGGAAAAATTTCCTTAGCTATGGGCTAATTTTATCAATTCTCATCATCTACCTATCGTTCGTTCGGTCCAATACTATGTTGATTGCTTGTATAGCCCTGTTGATTGCTGTGGCCTGGAAGTCAAAAAATTTTGCTACTGCAAAAATATTTCTACTTGCAATACTTTTTATCTTCGTTCCGTTTATTGCAGATATCGGTCTGGCTGGACAAAACTTGTTTAAACTTGCTGCTGATGGACTGTCCAGTTCTCGTCAAATAAATTCCTCAGGAAATTTAGCACTCAAAGATCCTTTCTCAGATATGCGATTAGCGGATCTTTTCTATCTGCCAATCGGACTTCGAGTTATGCTTCTAGACCCCCTTCCTCATCAACTGCAACAAAGTTACGAACTTATTCTTGCCTTTTGTGAAAATCTTCTCTGGTATCCAACTCTTATATTTTCAGGCTATGGAGTTTTCAAGATGAGAAAAAAAATAAATTCAGAGACTGCCTTTCTTATTTTTTGCACCACAGGTTTAATAGTAAAATGGTCAATTTACGAAGGTAACTTCGGCACTGCATTTAGGCACCGGAGCGAGTTCATCTGGAGTACAATAATTTTTGCTGCAATAGGGTTTGAATATTGGTCACACAAAAGATCTGAACAGAAAGAAACAGTTTCGAATTAATCTAATTGGAACACTTAGCTGAATTTTTTGAACAAATCTCTGCGTATTCTGCTTCTTCTTCTGCTCCTAAATAAACGTACATTTGTTTAGCCCTCGCCCAGTAAGAAGCCTCAGGTGTTCTCAGAGTTTCAAATGTATTAAGGAACTCAAATGCTTTATCTTTCTTGTTCATATCAATATAAAACCCTGCCACTCCGAGCATTACATTGGGGCTGTATGGGTTGTATTCAGATGCTTTAAGAAACCACTCCTCTGCAGCGTCGTAATTACCTAAACCGAATGCAGAATTGGCCGCCCAAAAAGCTGCTTTTGAAATACCTGGTTGAAGTTCAGCATTTTTTTCAAACTCAAAAAAAGCATCTTCATTGCGTCCAGTATTTTGGTAAATAATTGCGCGCATTTCGTGATACGCAGGTATCCGCGAAGCAAGCTCAATAGCTTGGTTTATTTTTTCTTCTGACTTTTGAATATCACCAGAAAGATACAAACTCTCAGATTCAAAAGCTGAAACGTTGGCGCGGAAAGGAGCTGTCAGTGGGAAAGATAAAAGAATCAAAACTACAGTGAGTGAAGCAGTTGGGAGCAACTTCCCAGACTTCGAGTAAGTTTGTTTTTTATTTCTCAGTTCAGTCGTTTTCATCGACTCTTTTGAGTTGCGGCTTTTTGATAGACCCGCTGCCACCAGAATCCCACCTAATACCCATTGGGTGTACATCAAACCTGTCGTATCAATAGATACAGTCGACTGCAAGTGGTATGCGAGCCATGCGACAAACACAGCTAGAAAGAAGTGCTGCCTAGGTCCTTTAGCTGATTTAATAGCATGCAATCCAAAATAACCAATGACAGAAACGAGCCCAAGGTAAGAAACAAATAAAACAATTCCTCCATTGCTTAAAAATCCTATTGGGACACTATGGGCCGAATCCGAAATAACACCCTCCCAATTGACTCCGTGTTCTCTTGTTCGATTCGAAGCGAAGTAATTCAAATATGTTTCTAATCCAGTACCAAAAATGGGATGATCAGCAAAAATTGAAAATCCGACTCTCCAAAAAACAAAACGCTGCTCCAACCCACTCTTTAATTCTTGGATAATTTGGTAACGTAACAGAAATGCCAATAGCGAACCTGCTATTAATGAGAAGCCCAGTAACAGTTTCCATTGTCGTTTATTCAAAAATCTTTCTGAGACACAAAATGTTTCACCTTTATCTGAGAGTGTTCCAAAATAGGCACAAAGTGAAGTAACAACGGGAATAATCAGTGGAAGTCGCAGACTGTAACCGCTAGTAAATAAGGGTATTATTCCAACAATTACTCCAACAGGTAACGCAATTAAGATACTTTGATAACGCTTGGAAGGTGACCTCCTGACTGCCCAGTGAAAAACGATCAATAGGGAAAATAATGCGGCCAAGTCACCTTGTGTGGATCCAAAATTTACCAAAGCAATAACTGATCCGCCCAGTAGGGCTCCACAAATCGTTTTTATAACGGGATTGAAATCAGAACCAAAAGCAGCCCAAATAACAAGCGGAATGGTTATACCCACATATCCTGCGGAAAAGTTCGCATTGCCAAGAGTCGAAAATACTTGAATACCTACCTGCTGTGTCTCGACACCCCAGTCAATTGGGTCTAGGTCAAAAACTTGAAGTAAGGCGTACAAAACGACAATGGCATGAGCGAAAATGAAAGTCCAGATAAGAAAATCAGTGGGTTTTCTTATTCCTAGTTTGAAGACGGAATAAAAAATAGTTACACACAATATGTAACTAAATGCACCTGCTCCGCGAGCTGTAAGACCTGTAAACGACACCCAGGACTGAGGTGAAATAATAGAAACAATTAATAAAGAGACTGTAAACGCTCCCAAAGAAACTGTTATTAAGACAGGAGTCTTCTCTGTTTTTCCGTACGAGAATTTTTGTTGCACTGCGATTAAAAAAATCAGTACTGAAACAACCCAGAAAAGTGTTAGTTGAGGGAGGTAGAAAGTATAAAACATCGAACGATAAAAAACTGTCGGGGTGCCAACTATCAGGAGGACTAACGCAAAGTATAAAAAGCGGTCCTCTATCGAGAGATTTTTAGAAAATTGCGAAAGTATATTTTCTTTTGTCTTCATTTGACCTTCACGTTTGGTGACCCCTTGAACACTTTATGACAAACTTGATAACAAGAATGTTCAGAAAATTTGACCAACCAATTCTTTTCTAAAATGAACCTACAGAACATTCAACGCTCTGACTAAAAAAGCTGCCATTTGACCTCGGGTAACAGGATCATCTGGACAATATTTATCGACTTCACAACCAGAAGTAATGCCGTGGCTGGAAAGAATCTCAATTTCAGATTCGAAAATTGAACCATCATCGTCGGCGAAACGATCTTGTTGAGATTCAGAGTTTAAACTCAAAGCTCTGACTAAAAAAGCTGCCATTTGACCTCGGGTAACAGGATCATCTGGACAATATTTATCGACTTCACAACCAGAAGTAATGCCAAAATCCTTAATTGCTACCACTTCGGGTGTAAATGGGTCATCGATTTTCATGTCTCTAAAAATGTCTTCAACGTGCAACTCATAATAAGTAGAGTAAAGATTCAGAGCATNCTTCAANTCTTTCCCTTCAACTATTAGCTTTTCTGGCTTTCCCGAAATTATTCCGAAAAGTTCCACACTCTTTACAGTTCCCGATTTGTTATTTTCAATAACTCTCGCGTCAGTTAAAGAAGTGAAACCAAAAATTTTGCCTAAAACGTCTCGGGCGGACTTTGTTGTCCAATTCATATAAGGGTTTGCTGCCTGCAAAGAGTTTGAGAATCTGTCATCTACCGATACTAAATAGGGATAGAAAACGCCGTCATCGGAAAAATTGTCTTCAGTTTTACCTCCATTAGATGATGTAAATCTCGCATTTATTACTCGGTTTTTATAACTGATTACTTCACCAGCACTGATACCCACCTGACCGATCCAGAAAATATTCCCCAATTCTGATGTGTAGCCGCCGAAAAATTGTTGCTTGTCATTGTCGAATATGTGACAAGCACATAAATCCATTCGCCACTTATCAAATTCGGAAGCTATTCCTAATTGTAAGAGTCGGTTTGTAATAAAAGTACGAGTGACTATTGCTTGTGCTCTGAGAGTTTCACCCGGCCAATTCTCCGGAAGTTCTTTAACTCCGCGTGTATAAGTTTCGATTCCTAATTGACCTATTAGATGCAATTGGCCGGAAAGGTCCGATTTCCTTATTCTCATAATCGTGTCTCTGTATGAACGGCCTTTGCGAGGTATGTAAAAAATNCCNTCTGAAATTGGTTTTATCGAAGCAGAGCAAGATCCTGCAGGCTCAAACAAAATGAAGCCTCCTTGACCTGCTTGGCGCGCAAAATTACAAAGGCCCGAATTATTTGGGAAAAATTTCCAACTTTCACTTTCATATGCTGTTGCCACACAAAGGTTTGTATCATCGAAACAAAGGTCAGCTGTTCCTTTTTCTATTTTGAAAGTTACCTCTTTTAAATTCTGCGATAAACCCACCCATATTGGAGATTCTTCCTCAAAAATTGGGTTTCCTATAGTCATTGTGTCTAAAGAACGTGTTTTTGTTCCGGGAAAATAGTGGGAAAGGATCTGATTAACCGACATGCCGCCATCGGCCATTGCCCTAGCTCCATATTGGCTGAACCCCACGCCGTGACCCCAGCCTTTTCCTGTAATAGTTATTTCTGAGTTATTGCTTTCTGCTGAAACTGGCGAAAATGCTCCTAGAGAACAAACAACAACCAGAACGGCAAGTAATCGGCTAAGAGACCGTGACATGTTTAAATCCTATGACAGGTGTTTAGAGTTGGCTGTTTTGAAGATAAAAAAGTCTTTTTAATTCAATTTTTGTTTTTGCGACCATATCAAGAATCAACCCAAGTGCAACAAACAACAAAGACGCTACTGCTAACCCAGTAGCTAATAGTGCGGTGGGCAGTCTTTCAACAAGTCCATTGCTGACAAAATCAAGAATAATCGGGACGCCCAAAATCAATGAAACACTACCTAAAACAAATGAAAAAGAAGAAAAGAAAAATAGTGGACGATTGTTTTTTACGAGAGTAATCATCGAGCGTAAAATTTTCCAGCCATCTACGTAAGTGTTAAGTTTGCTTCTTGATCCTTCCGGTCGTGACCGGTATTGGGTTTTAATTTCGGTAGTTGATAATTGAAGTTGCGATGCGTGCACTGACATTTCTGTTTCTATTTCAAAACCCTTTGAAATAGATGGAAAACTCTTAACGTATCTTCTGCTAAACGCTCTGTACCCAGAGAGTAAATCTTGTGAATTGGATTTGAACAACCAGTTATAAAGACGCGTGAAAGAACGGTTGCCGAAATCATGGCCAAACCGGTTAGTTGAATCTGATCTAATCGCGACGACCATGTCTAACTCTTCTTGAATCAGTTGTTTAACCATCAGAGGAGCTGCAGAGGAATCGTAGGTGTTATCGCCATCAACTATCACGTAAACATCAGCTTGAATCTCGGAAAACATGCGCCTAACCACCGTTCCTTTTCCCCGATGAAGTTCGTGACGTACTATTGCGCCTGCTTCTAAAGCCCTTTCGACAGTGCCGTCGTTGGAGTCATTATCATAAACATAAACGTTGGAATCTGGGAGTGCCGCTCGAAAATCTTTTACTACATCAGCAACAGTTAACTCTTCATTCAAACAAGGTATTAACACAGCAACATTAGGAAAGGTGTTGCTTAAATCTTTGTCAGAATTCATTCTTCGTACTTTCGAACCAGAATTGAAAATCCTTAAAGGATTTAAAGATCTGTTCGTTTACACTATCCGCGGATACTAATTTTACTTGCCGCAGTGCCGTGAATGTCATTGTCATAAAGAGTACCAGCGGCTGCAGTCCAAGCCCAGTAATCCCAAAGTTGTCCAGCAGTTAAAGCCGTAATCCACGGTGTAACGTTACCTTTTATGTCAGTTACGGATTCCCCGACATCAATCTTGCAAGGTGTTATTGAAATAACTGTTGAAGAAGTCTGAGCACAACTGCCATTCGCACTAAAATCTGAATACCCTGTTATCCCTGTGTGTAGATATCTAAAAGTATCTATGGGAGTTCCTGAAATTGGTTTGAAATCAGATGTTCGATTTGTAACAGATATGTACAAGTTATTGCTTGAAGCACTGGTGTAAGCATTTGCCTGAACATGTAATCCGGCCGGTCGAGCATTTGTATGATCTAAGGCACGTGCCATCATTTGAGCCATATTCAAGCGTGAAATATTGACACTTGGTTCATACACAGTAGCTGTAGCGATTTCTGTAACTCCAAGATTCCAAAGATTAATTATCGCGTTCTGCATCCCAAGTAATGAGACAGTTCCAAGATCAGTGAAATTATGGTCTGTGTCCAACGATTTTATTTCTTTAACTGTTGTTGACCCAGTAACAAATTCTTCATTACCCCCAGGGCCTACTGGAACTGCTTTGAGTAGCCTCTCAATGAATAAAGCCATCTCTTCACGAGTGACGTAGTCGTCTGGTGCGAATGTCGTAGCAGTTTTACCTATTGTTATTCCCAACTGCTTTATCTGGTTAATCCCGGTTTGAATTTCTGCTGACTTACCTGAAATATCAGTAAAACCTTGACCGGTGCCGCTTGGCAGAGTTGTTCCAGTAGCGGTAACAAGTCGGGTTAAAAACAATGCCATCTGCCAGCGTGAAACAAATTCAAGCGGCTCGTAAGTGGTCGCTGTGGTTCCTTGTGTTATTCCGTAATATTTAATGCAGGAGACATCAGCAGAAGCAACGTCGCTGAAACCAGCAGAAGGAATTAATGCTGTTGGGCATGCGTCGAACAGTGCCAAATCGTTGGGGGTATGGTTTGAATATGGCGTCGCAGCCACCGCTGTTGACGCTGCTGAGGTTCCGTCGCCGTTAGTACCTTTTACTCTAAAAAGGTACGCTTGACCGTTTGTAAGTCCGGTCACCGTACTAGTTGTTGCAGTGCTAACTATGTTTGGTGCAAACGTTACAGTAATGCCTGTGAAATCGTCTGGGCTGTACTCAATTATGTAATCAGTGGGTGTATTTGCAGATGCAGTCCACGTCAAAACAACTGATTTGTTTCCGGGAGTAGCGGTCAAGTTAGTGGGTACTGTTGGTGTTGCCGCTGAAGCGATTCCTGTTAAACAAACAGAGATGAGGGTCGTGGTTGTTAACAGCGCCAATAGTTTTAGTGCAAAGCTTCGCATTGTTGCCCCATTTATAGATTCTCTAATAACAAAGAGTTTTCAACTCTTCCGTTCAGTCTATTACTTAAAAGCGCTCTATGGGGTGAAATTCAACAGGGCTCTGTTTAAATAATTTCCCGTAAAAACGAGTAAACCCCCGGTCTGAGACCGGGGGTTTACTTTCAATAACCTTAAATCAGGTCATTTTTAATATTTCTAGTTAGCTTACGCTCCAGATAGGAATCGTGAAATTCCGGTCGATAGCGCTGAGTAAGTTACATTTGCGATATCTCCGTAAGTTCCACCAGCAGTTGCGGCTTTAGTCGCCATTGCTGTTTCCCAAGCTGNTTGNGTTGCAGCGGTACCTACTGGATTAGCAACACTTCCTNCGGTCTGGAACTGATCNTTGGCATCCCAACTGTACTTGTAACAAACTTGTGTTGTCATTGTTGCGACAAGAGTGCCAGTTTTGGCATCTGTCCAACAAATAACCATTTCGTCATTTGTACCGTCCCAAACTTTAAGTTTGGNAATGATGTCATTGTTATCCAATGTTGCGTTGTCGTCGCCTTCCTCAATATCACTTGCTGCTGTAGCAAGACGATAGTAAGTAACAGTCTTGGNTACGCCACCATTAGTAGCTGAAACAACGTTTGCACCACTGGTTGTCATTGTGTCAGTCCATGAGTATGAAGCCTGACCAGCCGAGTTGGTTACACGAGTGTTACCAGTTGTTGGCATGGTCGTAACTTGAAGCTTCAAAGGCTGANCAGCTGTAGAAGCAGCATGACAAGCAAGCGATGTTGTACCTGTCGCACCATGGTTCAAGGTGAACGTTGTAGCTGCAGTTACCAATTTAACATTTACCAATTGGTTAGCAACAGCTGCAGCACCAATACCGTTAGCGGTACAAGCGTTAGCTGCACCAACTGCAGAGATATTCAATACTTGTCCAGCGGTAAGACCGTGAGCCAAGTTTGAAGTACAAACTGTTGGTGTTGCCTGGGTGCAAANCACACCAAGATCGTTCGGCAGGTCTGACGCCTCAGTAAAGGTTATTGTCTGACCTGCTGAAACTGCTCCATACTGATCGTATGCAGTTGCGGTTACTGAACGTGCAACACCAGTTGCAAGACCAACTCCACTACTTGCAGTCTGCGTCAACGCAGTTGAAGTATGGGCTGCAGCAGCAGCTACGGAGTCCTGATACAAGACTGCCATCGTAAGGTCACTACCACCATCGGTGAATCTACCAACGGTGTTGGCAAGTGCTGCCCCACCGTTTGCACCAGTAGNGGTACCAAGCTCTGTAATAACAATCGTGTCAGTCATTTGATCTGCAGTTACAGCCGGGTCAGCCGGTCCAGCAATCGTAAACGATACTGCTCCGGTTGCATCGGTGAAACTGGTTGTCGAAGTTGCCAAGATTGTTTTACCTTGGTTCGGANTACCAGCAGACCCATCAGCTGTGTGAACACGTGAGTGAGTCAATTGAATAGCTTGCAAAGCAGCTGGAACTGCACCAGAAGTGGCTGCTGATCCGTTTGTTGCCTGACAAGTAATTGTGAAGCTTGTTCCGAATCGTGCATAGTGCTGATGGTTGTTATCAACCTTAGCGTTAGCTGGCATATCGTGTGAGCAACGAATTTCTGCAAGAGCAGGTGTTGCCTCTACGGTGACTGNACTTGCAGCCGCGCCGTGAAGGTCGTTGTCATAAGTGGTTCCAGCAGCAGCACTCCATGCATACCAAGTATGTGAACCATTGTAAATGGTCGCATATGGTGTCGTCTGAACAGCTGTAGGTGAGTAGTTACCGACCTCATCTGTTGCAGGTTCGGTCACGTCAATCTTACATACTGTGATTGATTCACCAGCTGGCACATTTGTGTTGTCGCATGCACCTGTAGCACCGAAAGCAGCAGTATCGCCTTCAACCGTGCTGTAAGGATAAGCAAAAACGTCAATTTGTGTGCTAGCTATTGGATCAAAGCTTGCNTCACGATTTGAGATGTGCAANNTAGGTGTATGTGAACCAATANNTGTGTAAGCACTCGCTTGTATTGTNATACCTGCTGGACGCAAGTTCGANTGATCCAAAGCTGCATTTAACATCGTTGCCATTGCGGCACGTGTCATGTCTGCTGATGGGTTAAACGTACTTCCGTATCCGTCGTGTATACCAAGCGTGAACAACTCTTTGATCGCCAAGCTGGCTTCAACTGTTACTGAACCAGAGTCGATATCAGAGTAGTTGTAAAGACCGGTACAAGTCTTNGCTCCCGCACCGGCGCCACAGTTACTGTTTACGTAGGTAATTGAAGCATCTGTCGTACCAGCGGCATCAGCTTCGCTGACTCCACCAGGTCCTGCAGTCAAACTGCCGAGTGAACGCTCAATGAACAACGCCATTTCTTGACGTGACACATTGGAATCAGGATCATAAGTAGTAGCTGTTCTACCTGTGGTGATACCGAGCTGTTTGAGCTGGTTGATCGCCAATTGTATTTCAGCTGACTTACCTGAAATGTCAGTGAATCCCTGATCAGCACCTGTTGGCAACGTGGTGTTNGCCACGTTGAGNGTACGGGTGAGGAACAGAGCCATCTGCCAACGCGTTACTGAATCAGCAGGCGAATAGGTAGTGTCTGTTGTTCCGTTGACGATGCCATAATATTTCAAGCAGTCGACAGCGGAATCGGTGGTATCTGAGAAACCAGCCGATGGTATGTTCGCACTCGCCGGACAAGCCAAGTAAGTGGCCTCCGCATCCAAAGCAGCCAATGTCGTAATTGGCACTGCAGCTGGAGCCGCCGAAGCGGGCGAACTTGAAAGGACCGGAACTAGTGCGGCCAATACAGACACTGCTGCAATGACCCCTAACCGGCGTCTTAAATTCGAAAGCATTTTGCCTCCATATAGTNGATTAATAAAATTACAAGATCACAAACCCAACTAAGGGGAGCAAACCTGATCTCTAAATACTAAACGTAAATGAGTGATTCATTGTTTTTATAAGGAAAAATGCGTGTAAAAACAATGTAAAAANACAAAATTAGCTAAAAATCAGGGTTTTTGATAATTATTTCGGTTTAACTCAATTTTTGTCACATTTAACGGAACTTTCAATGACCTCGCATCGAACCCAGGATAGTTGATCATCTGAAATGGGCAGAAAGGAAACCTCCACAATAAGCGGTCCTTGTCTTGAAACAACAGCGGGTTCGTAGCCCGTAGCGTTTAAAGCTGAAAAGAATCTAACTGACTCACCTGTGATTATAACGGTCACAGATCCGCCATTGGCTGATATAAAACGATATTCACTGACAATAAATGAAATTAGTTGTTGTATGCTACTCTTATTTGCATCTGTAATCTGAATTANTGCTTCAAATACTCCTGATTCGAAGGGATTCCCTTTAATTTCACCATTTTCATCTACTTCCAGACCATCAGGTAGCCCGCCCTCTAACAGAACGGTTTGGTAGGGTTTTTCTCCTCCCGTTATTAGTTTTCGTTGATATTCCGCACCAACACGTAAATCGATTGTTTCCATAGCTGCTCCGACAAGTGGTGCTAACTGAACCTCTGATTGATCGATTTGAATTGTTGTGGTGGTAATTGGGGCTGTAATTTCAGCAATTTCTCCAGTTTCCAAAGAATCTTCTGGTTCACTTTCTTCAAAAAGTACCGGCGCNAGTGTCGTTGNATTAACAGGTATTGACGTTGACGTTGACGTTGACGTTGTATTTNCNAACTCTNCATTTTCCGCTTCATTACTTTCTCNATCGCTCTCAACTTCAACTGTTTGAAGATCTTCTTCACTATTNAAATCNAAGGGAGCAACGGTCGTCGAAGTAGGTGTTACCGGCAAATTCGTTACCCCGGTAGTAAAAATTTCATTACCAGAATCTTCTAACCTGCTTGGATTCGGAATGTTTTCTAATGGATTAGCGTCAACTGATATCAGTGGATCGGGTGAAACATCTTCTGGTTCAGATAGCGTTAAAACCTCGATCCGTGTCCGATTCGGAAACATTTGGAGGTCAACTAAACCCACGGCAGTATTTGCTACATATGTAACGCCTGCTGTTGCGAGCAACCAAAAGATGAAAAGTAATTTATTACGCATCAAACCTCAAGTATTGTCTTAAGTAACAAGAAGTGCCATCCTTTAGGAGGGAAATGTCAAGGATACTAGTCATCGAAGATGACCAGCGCATTAGAGAACTTGTCTGTAAACATTTAGCTGAAGAAGGCCATTTAGTAACCAGTCAGTCGTCGGGACTGGAAGCTTTAAGGGCTGTAACTGAGGATAAACCTGAAGTTCTAATCCTTGATTTAGGCCTTCCGGATCTCGATGGTTTGGATCTTCTCAAGATGGCACGAAGCATAACTGAAATTCCTGTATTGGTTCTGACGGCCAGAGAAGATGAAGACACGATACTGAAAGCTTTCTCAGTCGGAGCCGATGACTACGTAGTGAAACCTGTTTCTGGACCTCAACTATCAGCTCGAGTAGAAGCACTAATGCGTCGTTCCAAAAACGAATCGTCAGAAACGATCAAAATAGGTGATTTAGAAATTCTGCTAGGCCCTCGTCAAGCCACTTTCAAAGGTAATCAACTTAAATTGACAGCTAAAGAGTTTGACGTACTTTCCTATCTAGCAGCCAGGAAAGGAACCGTCGTAGCTAAAGAAGAATTGCATGCAGCAATTTGGAAAGCGCCTGCGGGAACTGAAGGTAGAACGATCGACGTTCACATTTCGACTCTTCGTAAAAAACTAGGCGAAAAACCAAATGACTCAATCAGATACATAGAGACTTTCATTGGTGCAGGAGTTCGACTTATGGAACCTGAAGAATAGTGCGACGCCGATTAGCCTGGGTGTTCGTCGCTTTATCAATAATGTTGACAGTCGGCTTTCTGGTTCCGCTGGGAGTCTCAGTTAAATCACAGGCAAAACTTAGAGGTGTCGCTACAGCCCAATCAGATGCTCGTGGCGTAGCTACTGCTGTAGCTGCAGTGGCAGGTGCTACCGGAGAGGCTCCTGATATTTCAGAGGTGGAATTTATTCTTAACACTTACGGAACCGACAAATTGGTAGTCGTTTTACCTGACGGAACAGAAGTGGGGGAAATACCTTACGAGTTGACAAGTCTTCCAATAAGTGACGCCGGTTCAATCGTTGTTGATGTAGACGGGGGCGCAGTCGCTCTTGTTCCTGTAGCATTTGCCGATTATGAAAAACCTTATGTGGTTGCTTCCTTTGTTAGCAACAAAGATTTGCAAGGGGGCGTAACTACTTCTTGGCTAATTCTTTTGGCTTTAGGTTTAATAGTTGTTTTTGGTTCAGTGCCTTTAGCAGACCGTTTTGCAGCTTCACTTGTTAAACCTATGAAAAATCTCTCAGATGCAGCCCACAGATGGGCGAGCGGTGATCTTGAAGCTCGAGTATCTCCTTCAGGACCTGCAGAAATAGCCGAATCGGGGCGTGCCTTTAATCTTCTGGCCGAAAGGCTAACTGGCTTGCTGTCTGCTGAGAGGGAGAGAGTTGCTGATTTGTCTCACCGACTTCGAACACCCCTAGCAGCACTGCGGTTACAGGTCGAATCTGTTGATAATGAAAGTCAAAAATCTGCTCTTATTTCTGATATTGCAAATCTAGAGGGGGAAGTAACTGCCCTAATCGAGGACGTGCGAAGGTCAGATGAAAAACAACCATCTATTTCAGATCTCGCAACTGTGATAACCCAAAGGATGGGATTCTGGCAGGTGGTTGCTGCTGCCCAAAACAGAGAATTAACGATCGAGTGCCCGCAAGGACAGGAGATCCTGGTGGGTTCTTCCGATGCAGAAGTTCTAACCGTTCTAGACAATCTCATCCAAAACGTTCTCACTCACACTCCAACAGGTATAGGTTTCCACGTAACTGTTAAGAATGAGCCTCCTTCTCTTACCGTTACAGATGAAGGAGAAGGACTTTCTTCGCCCGATGTTTTTGATAGAGGTTCTTCAACTGGTGAATCAAGCGGTCTGGGTCTCGACATAGTGAGGCGCATTGCGGAATCTTCTGGTGGGGACGTAAGAATTGGTGAAGGTTCAGGGGCGAATATAATTGTCAAGTTCGGACAGGCAAACTAATTGTTGATCACTCCAACCAACTCAGAAGCAAGACCATCCCACTTCTGATCCGTTTGTTGCAGAAAATAACTATCTTTGATTACCCAAGTGTGTTCTCCGGCAGTGCGTCGCAGTAAATAACCGAAAGGGTGAGTTCTCCACATTCTGCATCCTGCCATGTGGGCATCTTTAATCAGAGCAATATCGACTCCTCGTTGCAATTCTCTCCAACCGTTAATTTCATGCAGTAATTCAGATTTAATTAGCAAAGTACCACCAGCTAATGTTCCGCTCTCAACTTCGCTATTCCCTAGATCCCGCCTAATAGTCAGATTTTTTTCTTCTAAGAAAACAAACTCGGAACCTTTTCCGACTAGTTCAGCGTTTGCGTAGTTTGCTGCCAAATACAGATCAGAAATGTGTTTATCTCCATACCAGTCGTCATCGTCCATTTTTGCAATCCACTGTCCGCTAGCAACTGCTGTCGCTTCAGAGAGAACCGTCCCAAAAATTGTTTTCTCTGGGAAACGTAAAACCGTTATTGGCAACATGCTTTCTTCTGGGAATTCAAAGTCTTTTGAAAAAGAATCCCCATGCAGTCCGAGAATAAGTTCAAGGTTGGGATAATCCTGCATTGCGACAATCTCAACTATCCGGTCAACCATCTCGGGTCGTTTTGTAGCAACAATTACTGAAATGGGGCTCTTTTGAAAAAGAGTTAGGCCAGCAGCTTTTCTTATTTGTCGCAACCTGGACGATAATGAATGGTCCTGTAAAGCTAACCTGCGCAATTGAACAGAAATTTTTTCTCTTTCTGTTGGATCTTTAATTTTTGCAACATCCACACGATCCAGAACTTCAGACATTTCAGGTCCTAGCCAATCAACAATTTGAGACATGTCTTTTACGACTACCGGAATACCTAGCGCAAGGTACTCAACAGTAGCTTGGGCTTTTTCTGCAGAGTCAATCTTTTCTATCTCCAAGGCAAGAGCAGAGTTTGCATTAACGACTCTCTCATTCATGCTCTTTGAAACTGGAAAGCTTTCTATTCCAGCATCTTTTTTTACCGGGCGATATCCAGATGGATTGAAATCAATTTCGTTGAAGGGGGGAGACAAAGGAACTTCTTT
The DNA here is from genome assembly GCA_002708385.1 of Methanobacteriota archaeon. GTDB lineage: Archaea > Thermoplasmatota > Poseidoniia > Poseidoniales > Thalassarchaeaceae > MGIIb-O1. The sequence goes on from PANM01000002.1 coordinate 17,756, forward strand.
TGTGTTGCTCAAATTAACTGAAGTTACTCCCTCTAATTCGAAATCTATATTTGCGTCAGGAGCAACAACTACAATTTCAACTCCATCTTCTTTTTTCCCTTCCCATTTTTTCAGATTAGGAAAATAAGCAGTGTCTCCTATTATTCGTAACCAGTCGGGCGACTTATTTGAAGAAGTTTTTTCACCGGCAAATAACCAAGATGTTTTAGAAAATTTTCTTCGCTTAAATACATTCACAAAACCTCTCGACAACCAATACGTAAAGGTCCTGAACTCACTGACACTTCTAATGCTTAATAGTTTCTTTAAAACCTTTTTAGCTAGATGCCAAAAGGGTGGATTTATGATTGCAACTGATCTTGCGGAATTTTTTTGGTTCGCTAAGTGTGAAGAAAAATTATCCTCAGTAATCACATTTTCACCAGAATATAATTTTGCGGTTTCCCACATATCTAAATAACCAGTTTGTTGAGCTCTTCGTAAAGCACGATTTTTCGCAATGCGAATTTTTCCAAATTTTTCAAGCGACACTTCGGCCACACCAAACTTTTCGACGCTTTTTAACAGAAAATTAATTGAGCCAGAAGTAATGCAAACTCTTAATGGAAGTTCCATACGATAAGCGGCTTGAGGAACCTTATTCAATGCCTCATCAGAGATTTCAACACGTGGATCTTCACCATATTGACGTTCAATATTTACTTTTTCAGGATGCGCTGGAGAAATTCTTATTACGATTTTAAGATCATGAAAAGTTGATGCCAGCACAGAATTTACTTGTGCGGATAATTCTTCAAAAGTTTGGTCATCGGAATCAACAAGAACCGTGAGCATCGGAATTTCGAAGCTTCTACCCGGAAGCGACTGTCTAAAAGTTTTTTCCGCGATTAGATGAGAAAGCCTATGACGTTGTTGAACTAATGAAACCTCTTCATTCTGATCTGGGGACGCTCCTTCACCTTGATGCCAGGCTGTCGCCGAACGTTCCGGTATTAAAATGCCGCCGGAATTAAAAGCACGAAACCCGAATTCGATATCTTCACCTCCCCATTGTTTAAAACTCGAATCAAAACCTCCGATTTCTCTAAAAAAAGATCTTCGGATACCTAAATTTCCACCGGTAGCTATTCGAAAAAGATCCGAATCGTCCGAGGTGAGATTTTTTGTTCTCCTCATGTGGAACTCAATCCACTGAGGACTGGCCACTGGCTTCCCAGCAAACAATGACCTAAGTTCTTCGACTTCCAATAGGTCTTCCTCTGAGATCCCTGAAAAATTTGCATGGTGTCGAAAGCCGAGAGTTAAAGAAAAATTATTAACGTGGTGCCAACGAGCATGTGCCTCCACCAACTGAGATTCGGGGACCATATCGCAATCCAAGAAAATCAATATGTCGCCAGCAGCTTTTTCTGCTCCTAGATTTCTAGCGCGAGCAAGCCCAAACCCGTCACGTTCCTGCACCACAATTGAAGTTTTAAACGGAAGTTCAGACGGAAGTTTTATTGAAGGCTTGGAACCATCGTCGACAACCACGGCTTCAAGAAGATGATGCGGATACGTCTGCTTCGACAGGCTTGCAAAAGTTAGTGCCAGCTCTTCTTGACCCATGTAGCAAGGCAAAATAATTGTTACTCGGTCGACGTAGTTGCCTTCCCCTATTGGGGAAGGTTTTAAGCTTTTCCAATCATTGCCTTTAATCATTTCAACATCTCTGCTTTGCGAAACTAAAGCAGATTGCGAATTTTTCAACGCTGAACTCTCTTGTGTCATTTCTGTATCCCAGTGGCATAATTTTTCATCACAGATGCTTTGACCAAACCGTAATCGCCTCTTCTTCTTTCAAGTACAGACTCAATTTCACTATCGATCCAATCAGGTAAACGGTCAACACGCAATAAAATCATTTCACCTGGTGGAACAATACCCAAATCTTGTGCATTCAATAGACTAGAAGTTGGTAAATCCCATTTGTGCGAAACCCAAGTAGGCCAAGGCACCTGCGGTAAATGCCAAGCAACTCTCTGACCATCTGGCAACTCGGCTTCTGAAACAAGCCTGCCAGCCTCTGATCTTTTAACAAAATAATCATCATGTAAATGTTGAGGTTGCAGATTTATCAATAAGGCCAAAGGGAGCAATAAAAAAATAGTCGGAGAAATTAATTTTTTAGTTTTTTGAGTAATTAGATTTACATTCTCTTTTATAAGACTCGTTACCCATTCACCCAGAACTGCGAACCCGGGAAATAAAGCTAAAAGGATTGAAAAATTCCAATAGTCGTGGATCCAAGCTCCATTGGATGGAACTATCGCAAACGCTAAAACCATCAAAGTTAAAGAAACAGTCAGATAACGGGTTCGTAAATCAATTGCTCCTAACAACAATGCCGGTAAGGCAAGGATCGTGTACCAGAGTGGCAACAGAGTAGTTCCGAAGTTCCACTGCCTTCTAACAAACTCACCCCAAGTCCAATCTCTCTCAACTCGTTCGCCAAAATGTTCTCCGAATTCAGTAAAGCCACCTCCCTGAGACACCCAAATTAGAATCACAAGACCACCCATCACGGCTGCGCCTATCAGTGAAAGTGTCAATCGATCAAATTTTCTCTTGCGCCAAACATAGAACCATAAAAAAGGCATCAAGAAAACTCCGTGCCAAGAAGCAGCGATAGCAAAAAATGTAGCCAGAGAAGCAAAAAGTAATCTTCGTCTCGTGGGACTCAATGTTGCTGACCAAATAGTTCCTATCATCAAAATGTTTGGTAGCAGACCAAGTCCCAAACGCCCATACACCCACCACCAGGGCGTTGCAAGTAAAAGCAAAACTGAAATTATTACCGGCTTTGCATGAATTCCAAGTTTTCTACCCATCCAATAGAGAGCTGGGATTGTGACGATTCCAGCAGCGTAGCTGATTAGTTTTATTTGTTTAAGACCTTCACCAATCAAGGTTGAAACAACAATATGCAAAAAGGTGAGTGCAGGGGGATGATGAGTATAAGGGATATCAGAAAAAGGCTCCCATGAAGCACCAAAGGAGGAACTAACTGCTCCCATGCTCCAAAAATTTTTCATATGAAGAGAAAACTGACCCAAAACTCTCCCTTCATGCGAATCCCCAAGTGGCAACCCAAAAGCTGGAATCCAAGAAAATAGCTGGAATAAAACCATTACGAGCAGAGCAGTTCTCGTTATAAGTTTTTCATTGCTAGTTTCTGTCATCTCAACCATTACATCACGATAGTGTCTAGATGAGTGATCGACCGAGCAGTAATTGGGGCCTGGGTTGGTTCTTCCAACCTCGGCGATGAACTAATTTTTTCAATACTCCTGCGCCTTTTAGAAGAAAGAGGAGTAGAAGCAATTGTTCCTTCCGTGGATCCATCTAAAACTAAAGCTAATTTCGATGTAAATTCTTTCAGTCATTTGAATTTTCCAAAATTAAAAAACCAAATGACTAATAGTGACGCCCTTATTTTCGGGGGAGGAGGTCTTCTTCAGGATGAAACAGGAATGTGGAATTTACCCTTCCACTTAAGTCGAATTAGCGCTGCACGAAAACAAAACCTTCCTTGGATAGGAGTTGCTCTAGGTGCTTCAGGATTAACAAGTAAAAGGGCTCTAAAGCAGGTTTCGAGTAAATTCAAAGACCATTTAGGTGTCTCTGTTAGAGATGAAAATTCAGCCCAGATTCTTGAGTCTCTTGATATACCTAACGTTGTTAGGGCCGCTGACCTCGGCTGGCTTTGGGACGTAAACGAAAATATTCGATCCGCTTCTTCGTCCAGTTTTCTAGGAGTTTCTCTACGTAACCCTCAAACTGCTCGATTCTTACCAGCAGCAGTGGGGCCTAAAGCTTCTTCGTCAGAAGAAACAATGGACGCTCTAGCGGCAAGTATCGATGCTGTTGCGATTTCTACCGGGTTGAAAATTAGATTCATTTCGCTTAACACAGATGAGGATGCCCTGTTGCATCATCGAGTTGCAGACAGATTAAAAGTAAATAGCGAGATATTAAATCCAGATTTAAATACTTTCGAGCAGTGCTTTCACAATGTGGAAGCAGTTGTGACCATGCGATACCACTCTGGTTTGATGGGAGCTTTAAAAGGTGCCGCCGTAGTGTGTCTTCCGTTTTCTAGAAAACTTGATTCTCTGGTGCCCGTTTTAGGATCTGCTGCTTCGAAATCAACACCTCACGATTTAGCTTCTGTTGTTGAAAAAGTTTTGGCGGGTCGATCCGAATTAACTGAGCGCGTAGAGGAACTGCGAACCCATTCCTATAAAAATATTCAAGTAATTGAACTTCTAGATGGAATAAAATGACTTATAACAAAAATTTTGTTAGTCGAATTTATCTCCTTATCTTAATGGGCATAATAATCTGGCTCCTTATATCTAGGGGTTCAGATATCTTGGACATCTTTTCTGATGCCCGCCCGATACCCCTTATTACACTCGTGGGTTTTGCTTTTTTGCCTTTTTTCGCCAACACGNCTTTAGCNNNNCTNATTGCTTTGAAAGAGTTAGGGGAAAATGTGACTTGGCGACAAGTCAATGAAGCTGCTCTAAAAACAACACTTACACGTTATCTACCAGGTGGTATCTGGCTTTTTGCAAGTAGGAGTTTGTTTCTTGCAAACCAAGGCGTCACAAAACGTTCACTAATAACCCTATTTGGACTCGAGAACTTACTTGCTATACCNATNGCTGTTTTTATCGGCTCNTTGTTGCTTGCGGCGTCCTCGTCAGTNCCTTACTGGCTGGGCTGGGTTTNAGCGTTATTTTTAATTGTCGTCACAACTTTGGCGAGACCTATTTTGAACAAAATTCTTGCTTGGTGGACTAAACGCAAAGGATTAGAAACCTTTAACAAAATTTCAAACNTNGGAATTGTTNGNATGTATGTGTCTCTTGTTGCTTANTGGTTAATTTTTGGAACGGTTTTTTACACTTACTTGCATTTAATGGGTCAATCAATTAGTTGGCCAACTGCTGCNGGAGGTTTTTCTCTTTTCTGGCGGATTAGCCTTTTCACGCCTTTCGCTCCACACGGCTTGGGAGTTTTCGAACCTTCTTTTATCGCTCTGGTTGGTTGGACAGTTAATGCTCTTTTCCTGGTTGGCGCTTTTAGAGTTGTTTTATTGATTAGAGATTTACTACTAACTGGTATTTCTGGTTTCCTTTTTAGAAAACAAACCGATACTAATTCCCAACAATAATTTCTTCTAGAACTTCAACTACTCGCGACGAAGGACTGCCGTCACAAGTCTCTGTNTCGAATCTGTATCGTTCGAAATCAGTTAAAAAATTGTTTACGNTTCTCTCGTCATAATTGCTTATAACAACATTTTTTTCTAGTCCATTTTGGCGTTCTGTTTTCCTCCTCCAAAGTAGACATGGGACTCCTAGATGGGCTGTTTCTTCTTGTATAGACCCTCCATCTGTTATGACGTAAGGAGCGTCTGCGAGTCTCTTTACAAAATCGCTATAAGGAAGCAGAGGGGCAGTTTGTATTCCAGCTTTTTCTATTCGTTCTCGAACATCATATTTTTTTANTATTTCATCTGTCGGTTGATGCCTAACGAACAGGACCTCTTGACCTGTAGAAACAATTTTTTCTAAAAGTTCCAAGAAACTCATNAAACGTTTTTTGNTGTGNAAGTTTTCTACCCTATGAAGAGTTGCTATCACAGGACCAGAATTTTTTTTAATTTCTTTTATGTGTTTTTCCAATGATTCGATACCTGTATTGAATGACGTTTCCTCTATTCTCCCTTTAACTTTTAGTGAAAGTAGATTCGAGACAGCTTCCTGGTCAGGCGCAAAAAGAACGTCAGAGAATTTCATAACAACCACTCGAATTAACTCTTCAGGGAATGGATGCAAAAAATTACGTGACCTTAAACCCGATTCAAGATGTGCTATCTGAAAACCTGCTCTTTTGGCGTACAAAAATCCAAAAAATGTAGACGGCGTATCTCCGTGTAATAAACAGACTCCCTTTGGAAGGGAAAAAACTTTTTTTACCCGCTTACGATTAATCAGAGTTAGAAACAAAGAGCAGGACCATTTAAAAACTTCAAAAAGTGTGTCTACGTCATTAAAACTTCCCAATCTAACGTCGGGTTCGCGTATCTCTAATTCTTTTCGCAATTTAGACAAATAAGCACCATGTTGACCTGTTTCAATCAAGTGATAAGCAGTCCCGCGTCTATCAAACTCCTTTAAAACAGGAGCGATTTTTATCATTTCGGCTTTTGTTCCTATTAAGACATTGATCTTCGGTTTCATAAAATTTTCCAAAAACTATGTGATGGCACGTTAGCGCAACTAAGAGTTTAAGGCTCTACGATCGGTGAAACTACGGAATCGATTTCCTGCAAATAGAATTAACACTAATGGACTTAATAAGAGTTGGAGAGCCTCTCTCTCTAAGTGAATACCTCAAAAGACTGTGGTCACACCGTCATTTCATGATGCGCGTCCCGCTTGAAGATCTGCGTGCTCAAAACTCACATACTTTTCTGGGCAGCATTTGGCTAGTCCTAAATCCGTTGCTCCAAGTTGGCGTTTATTTTCTAGTATTCGGTCTAATTATCCCAATGGACCGTGGTGTTGATCAATACCTAGTTTTTCTCACAATCGGTGTTTTTGTTTTCTTCTATTCACAAAGAGTTATCTCTGAGTGCACTCGATCCCTTGTCATAAATATGGGTCTAATTAGGACCATACATTTCCCTAGAGCTGTTTTACCCATGAGCGCAATGACGGGGCAGGCTTTGGCTTTTATTCCAGTATTTATCGTGATGTCNATAGTCGTTCTNGCATATGGCAACTGGCCAAATTTTAAGTGGNTGCTGATTTTGCCCGTCTTTATTATCCAAAACACCTTCAGCCTTGGCATTGGTTTAATTGGATCACGTATTAATCACTCATATAGAGATCTAGAAAATCTTCTACCTTTTGTTTTCCGTCTTTTGTTCTATATCTCTGGAGTCCTTTATTCCGTCGACAGTGTTGTAGAGGATGATTTCTGGCGAGCAATTTTTCTGCTGAACCCCATGTACTGTCTGGTCTCGCTTTGGCGCTGGGTGCTGGTCGGAACTTCAACTGGTGNAGAGGTTTGGNTGGCTACAGGTATTTGGTCTTTTTTAGCTTTAGTTGTTGGCCTTGCTTTTTTCCGATCTANAGAAACAACTTACGGAGGCACAGGATGACTGAATTAGCAATCAGTTGTACTGATGCACANGTTAACTATTCTGTTAAATCTAACCGTCAACTAATTAGGTCTGTAATTAGAGGTCAAAAACCGGAAATACGTGTCATCGAAGCCGTTAAAGGTGTTACCTTCAAGGTGAATGTGGGAGAGTCAGTAGGCCTTATAGGCCCCAACGGTTCAGGTAAAACAAGTCTTCTGCAAGCTATAACCGGNCTGCTTCCTCTGAATAAAGGTGAGATTCTTGTCAGATCGGTTCCTACTTTTCTTGGCATACAAGCTGTTCTGCGACCCCAATTAACAGGCTGGCGTAATATCCAATTAGGTCTGTTAGCACAAGGTTTAAACAGATCAGAAGCCGAAGACATGACTAGCAGGGTTGCAGATTTCTGCGAACTAGGTGATTTTTTAGATTTACCCATGGAGACTTTTTCNTCGGGCATGAAAGCCAGATTGCANTTTGCTGTGGCAACTGCTTTAACACCTGAAATTCTTCTAATAGATGAAGCTCTTGCAGTCGGAGACCGTTCATTCCGGAAAAAAAGTTCTGAAAGACTTAAAGAACATCGTTCAAAAGCGGGAACAATTTTGTTAGTTAGTCACAACTTAGAAGAAGTAAGGCAATCTTGCCAGCGCGTTATATGGCTCGAGGGTGGAACTGTAGTTGCTGACGGTCCCGCGGAAGATGTAATCGAAGCATACGAAACTTCCTGAATTAGTTTTTTATACCCCTTAAGAACCCCGCAGCCCACGAAAAATGCATTGCTGGGAAAATAACTATTAAATAAATAAAGTCTTTCAATGTTTTTGATTTTGCTGCAGTTAGGGAAAAAACGGCAANTAAGTAGGCTGCAGGAAAAATAAATATTGGTGTCCAAAGAAAACCTAGTATCGCTCCTGTGAAAAACAAAACCATATTAAACGGCGGAATCAATTGNCGCCATTTAATTGATCTTGGATGAACTCTAATTACATGACGTCGCCATCTACCATAATCAAAATACTGCACTGCTANCTCTTTCAGCGTTGATCTGGGTTTATAGCTTGCAACAAGTNCAGGCTCNAACCATACTTTCTTNCCGGACTGTCTAAGTCTCCAATTTAATTCAGCATCTTGGTTACGAATTAANCTTTCGTCAAACAGTCCTATNCTCTCAATCGAATTTCTATCAAATACACCTAGATATACGGTGTCTACAGCACCTGACTTACCACCAATTCGAAATCTTGCGTCTCCTGCTCCAAAACGTGAACTCATAGCCATGCCTACTGCAGTTTCGAACGCAGTTGTGCCAACTGGCTTTTGAAGTCCACCCACATTTGCTGCACCTGTTGTTTTCATCGTTTCTAAAGCTTTAGAAATGTAATTCTCCCCAAACAGTTCAGCATGGGCATCTAGCCGAACTACTACTCGAGCTTTTGTATTTTGGATCGCCAAATTCAAACCGGAGGGAGTTTTGCCAGAAGGATTTTCTACAAGAGTTACGTTATTATTTTCTGTCGCAATTCTATTTGCGATTTCAAGTGTGCGATCCGTAGACGGGGCAACAGATATACATATCTCCATTTCACCATCAATTTTTTGGTTTAAAGCTGAAAAAATAGCTTTCTCAAGTGTCTTCTCTGCATTTTTAGCCGGAATTACAACAGCCACTAATGGTTTGATCACAACTTTCTCCGGAACATTACGACTAAAGTTCTTGCAATAATTTGAAGATCTAGAATAAGTGACCAAGACATCAAATACTGGAGGTCATGTCCGAGTTTGTAAGAAGCATCTGTGTGATACCTTCCTCTTGTTTGAGCAAGACCGGTAATTCCAGGTGGTATTTCATGTCTTCTTCCATAACCAGGAATGACTTTTGCGAAATCTGCAACTAGTTCTGGTCTTTCGGGACGTGGCCCGACTAACGACATGTCGCCTTTTAGAACATTCCAAAATTGAGGCAGCTCATCAAACCGGGTACGTCGTAGCCAATGGCACCCTTTAACTACTCTCGCATCATCGCTTTCGGCTAACTGTGCTCCTCTTTCTGACTCCGCATCAACTCTCATTGTTCGAAATTTAAATAAAGTGAATACTTTTTCATCCATGCCAACGCGTTTCTGAGTCAAGATGATATTTGAACCAAGTGCAGCTTTTAACCAAAGGGAAACTACTAGTGTCGTAATGAAAATAAAAGGGGAAACAACCAAAACGACAATGAGCTCGAAAAAACGTTTTAATCTTAATTGATGGGGCCTTAGAGCACGAGCTCTCACCATGACGTAAGGAATACCAGAAATTTCTCTTACTTCTCGAAGTCCAATAAGAGCTGTTGAAGCTGTGACTCGTAAGTAAATCCCTATGCCATTTTTGTCAATAGTTCGGGCGGGTTCTGGGAAGAGAGAATCAACAGAGAAATTATCAACAAAAACCAAATCGGTGGCAGAATTCTCAACCACTTTTTCTAAAAGGGTCTCTGAAATGTTCTGATTTCTATCGATGAGACCTACAACCGATACGGAGCTGTCACTTTCATGTAAATGTTTTTCCGCAAGTTTAGTTTGTTCAGGAGTTCCTACTAACAAAACTCTCGGTGGTCCAAACCTTTTAGCTCTCAGATCCTGCGAAAGTTTTCGTGTTCCTGTCGCTACCAGTGCGACGAGAATNCCTACAGCTGGAAGNTTCGCTCTTGGAAGTGGNTGACGTCCAGTTGGTAATAAAAGCATNAAACTNATNGCNAGNCCTATAAGAGTTANTCCTGCTATTCGNGAAAACCACATCCTCTGACCAAGTCTGAACTGTTTTTCATACATTCCGCCGAAGTAATATACGGCCTGGAACAAGATTGTCGCTACAGCAATACCTATCCACGTGTCAGCTCCATCTGGCCAATCTGTTCTGAANCGAACAACCATAATGAAGATCAACACTAGAAAGATGGCTAAGGAGTCAACTAAGTAAAGCCATCGAAANCCCGCTCGCCATAAGCGAAAATAAACTTTCTTAAAAAGAGTGTCGGAATCCTTTTTTTGGGATTCAAAATCTGAAAAATTCATAATCTTCNCTNAAAGCCTAGAAGCCTTTGNANCACCTCGNTTANACGTCTTTACATTACGACTAAATTTAATTGNGTTTTNAGTNAATTTAATTNCATGATCNNCAATTATTGCTTTCGTTGNTGATCAGAAAGATCTAGAGTTCATCTCAATGGGAGACAAATCTTTCTACTGGCGAGACGGTTCAGAAGATAAACTCGANGCAATTTTTATTGACACNGAAGATCTNTCATGNGCATCTGANGAATTAGCTCNAAACATAACTGACTGGCCAACTCAATANCANTTTGATCGNCGAAGAACAAANATCTTNAGACCAATTAATTTCAATTCAAATTCTAGAGTTCTCGATGTTGGCGCCGGCACAGGNGTNATGAGNCGTTATGCAGCTGANAAAGGNGCAACNGTCGTCGCTCTNGAAGGCGATGAGAAACGAGCTCGATTGGCCTCTTTACGNTGNGANGGNCTCAACGTTGANGTTCGNTGTGGATCTGTTNATGATTTTGATGACAGTGANGGTTTCGATTTAATTCTTGTNATCGGNGTTCTGGAATATGCGACNAACCACNCCGATGGCNCTTCCGGNTTCCTTAAAAAATTATCNCAACTNCTTAATCCTGATGGGNCTNTTGTNATTGCAATTGAAAATCAGATGGGTCTTGCTTATTGGATGGGNGCAAANGAGGANCACCTTAATGAACCGTGGGTNGGTTTAGAAGGTTATGTTTCAACTANTTCAGTAAAAACTTTTTCNAAACCTGTACTTTCATCTCTCCTCACGGATGCGGGATTCAAACATCAAAATTGGNTATACCCATTTCCTGATTACAAACTGCCTNTAACNATTNTTTCTGATCGTGCGTACATGGAAAACGACCGTGTTGATTTNATAGATCAGCTTGTAGGTTCGCCTGTGGATCGTAGCCGTTCAGGTGTTTTGCCTTTCTTTGACACCAGAGCTTTGCATCGTCAAGTAGTTGATTCTGATATGGGTCAAGATATGTCTAACTCTTTTTTAGTTGTTTGCAGACTTAATGGATCCAAATCAATTGTTGACGAGGATGTTATCGCTTGGCGCTTTTCTGGTGACAGGAAGAAAAACTACATGGGGGTTAGACAAGTAACTGTTGAAGATGGAACGCGTAAAATCAATCGGAAATCAGCATATGAAAATGTTTCTTCTGAATCTTCTTGGCTAATTCAAAAAAATGCTGATTCTCTAGCTGAGGAGTATGTTTCGGGTCTGAATCTTGAACAGTTGGCGTTGAGAAGTCTGAGGGAGGGGAATCTAAAAAATTTTGAATCTCTTTTGTCGATTTTTGATGATTGGTTAACACTCAATACTTGCACTCCTCGCACAGATTCGGAAATGCACCCTTTCCTCACTGATTTGAACGCTGAAGTTTTGGGCGAGGGATTCATTGATTGCAGTTTCGACAATCTGGTTTTCGAAGATGGGGCCTTAAAACTAATTGACGATGAATGGGCGGCTTTAGGTGGGGTTAATGTCGATCTTGTCATAGCCCGCGCGATGCATAAACTTTCTCACTCCGTTATTCAATCCGGATGCAAACTCCCATGGTCTTCGAATATGACCATCGAGCATCTAAATAACAAATTTATTGAGATGTTTCCACGAAATTTAAGAGTTGACTTACTGAATAACTTTTATCTTGCTGAAGCCAAACTGCTTTCTGTACTTCTGGGTGGTAGCGAAGTAGATCATTTGGAAGATCTGTATGAAGCAAACCGCCGAAGCGTGAACAGTGCTTTTTCGGTTCATTCAACTCAAGCGACCTTTCGCAGTAAATTTTCTTGGCTGAAGCGTTTTCCTGGTGGACGATTGTTAGCTAGGTGGACTAGGCCTCGTTGACGATCAAGCCGTCACTCCACCCAAATTCGACAGAAGCCATCATTCCCAATTTCTTTATAACCAACATTTTTTAACACTTCAGCTATTTCTTGTTCTTTAGTGTCTTTAAGGCATACCGCGTCCGGACTAAGCACTCTCAAAGCGTTTTCGAAACTTTCAATTCCGTATTCTGACCTGCCAGTTTCCAATCCTCGAGAAAGAATTAATCTCTCATCCGATAGGAAGTCTTCCCCTGCGTGCCTTCCAGTCAAATAAGCAGAACGCGGG
>PANM01000003.1 GCA_002708385.1 Methanobacteriota archaeon
TTTAGGAATCGTGATTGGTTTTATTGATGGCAACTTGGATGATCTTTGATTTGATGAGTATTGCAATGGGATCCCCTTAGTATCGTATACGATATCAAGGGTACCCATCCATCCATACACAATCGCAAGGGCCCCCGATGAGATTATCCCTTAGCGGTTGGAAATTCATTCTTCGGAGTCAAGACCATCCACATAATCTAGAATTATGTGTCTGAGTCTACGACCTCTCCGCATACCTATGTTGCTTCCATCTCCGAACTTTCTCCTCACCTCGTCATCAAGTATCTTCCAAACATAATCTGGGAGAGTAATTGACTTTTGACTGGTTTCGATACAGTTTGCACAAACGATCTCAATGTTTTGTGAACTACTGCCACCTGCAGCCCTCGGTAATTTGTGACTAAAATGCAATTTTTCAAAAGGTAGGCGCAAGAATTCCTCGAGATTATTTGCTTCTATAGATTTCAGCCTCCTAGGGTTCCTTCCTTTAGTTTGGATTTTAAGATCTGATTGGCAAACCGCACAAGAGTATTCCTGTATCCGAACAAGGTCGATTGCATCGTTTTGAGATAATGATGGCCTTCCCTTCATAGCATACTCCTCTGTATCGCCGAGTACATTTACTCGGATAAAAGTTTTGAACAAACTCTTATGAGCATTTATACAAAGTTATTATAGTTAGAATGCGCTTAGATTGATTCATGCGCCGGAAAGTTTGGAGGAGAAACATATGGTAGAATACATGAATGAATTACTGAAATCTGATAACTTTCGGGTAATAGAATTAGATGAATTCTCCGAGCCTAGGATCTATGTTTTCGATGGTAGCCTAAGATGGCTTGCTAAGCGCCTAAAGAGTCTGGAAATCCAGTATTTGGAAAATTTCTTTCTGTTCTGTCGAAGATCGTTTTTGGAAGATTCGTCCGTGAAGGACGTATTTGTCAATTACTATTCGCTGACGACGCTGTCCCAAGAATATCCACTTTTTATCAATCAGCAGCGGATTCTACCAAGACATAGGACTTATTTCCAAGTATCTCAGACGCCTATCTCCATATCTGGTTTTGTTGGGAAGTACAGGCAATCTTGCACCGCTAAGAGATCTAGATATCAGCTTAGCCTAATCATGAATTTGCTGTTCCAGACCTTTAATCCCGAGAATAATCAGGGGAGAGTATTCGTAACTATAACAGGGGGTTCTGCAGATAGAGACAGTTTACCTGAATTCCTATCGTCAAATTTGCGGCTGGAGAATAGCATCCTCATAATTTGCACATCAGATCGAGGTGATTTCAGGTGCTGAGAAGAAGACCAAGATGTAGTATTTGCGGCAGAACAGGGCATAACCGTAGAAATTGTCCAATTAGAGGAGAAAGAACGCCAACTAAAAACAGGGTAATAAAAAGAAGAAGTATAGCAGCACAAAATTCCAGAATTAGAAGATTAGTTCCGACTGAAAAATGGTCAAAATTTAAGATTGGCATCACAGGAAAACCTGACAGGAGGGCGATTCATCAAGATTATCGAGTATATTCGGAGATGATTTTGCTGCATAAAACGAGTTCTAAAAGTAAAGTAAGACAATGGGAAAAAGACACTGCTGAAATTAAAAAGGCATATCATTCAAGGTGTGAAAATCAAGTTAAAAGTCTAGGCACGGGGCCTCTTACAGAAAGGGGTCCATACTACCTATACCTGGTTCGTAGACGCAGATAATTGCACTCTGTATCTCCTATCATGAAATGCCTGTCGGATGGGTAGCCTCTGAAAAGGCTGACTGCTAACCCATAGATTCGGTAATTTTAATCTGATGGGCCTGAGCAGAAACCCATTGATTTACTCATAAAACGCTTAATCCGTACTTAGATTCATAACACTCTACATTAGCGAATATTCATGCAACCAATTAGAAGAGTGTTGTTCGTAGGATTAGGATTATCTATTAGCTTCATAGGTTTACTAGTTTGGAATATACCTTTAGGAGATGGTGAAGATTCTGTCAATTATTGGTACGGTTGGATATATTTTGGTTGGGGTCTTTTTGGCTGTTTTGGATTAGGCCCTTTAGTAATCCTTTATGGACTATTTAAGGGATTGACAAGCCCACCCAAGTAGGGTAGGCATTGAAAGGGCGATAGATTGCCGATAAGTTCGCTCTCAACAAACTAATTGTCTCAAGCAAAAACTCATTGATTTGTCTGTTAATCAGTCTAATGTCGGGGTTTTGTTTATCGTCCTGCACGCACATCGAATGACATGAAGGCCANTGCCACGCTCATGACGATACTGATGATAACCACCGCTCTCGCGGGCTGCGCGGGTGACGAAAGCATCTCCGAGGAGCTAGGGGGGACAACCTGGGTAACCATAGAGGAAAGCCCGGAGTCGGGTTTCCTCGATTGGACGTCAATTAGCGTGATCACCTTCAACGAAGACGGTACGCTTGAGGAAGCTTATTTCGCAGATGGTCCAAATGAATGCCACGAGGAGCTCGGGCTTGTCCCAAACGAGGAAGATCCGAACCTATGCTTCATGACGATGGATGGTTCTGATGACACCTCCAAGGACGGCATGACCTGGGATATCACTGAAGATGGGGCCTTGATAGTGACCCAGAGCATGTCGTTCACAGGGGATGGGTTTGACGAGAATTTTTGTGACGAGATGAGAGAATATGGCTTTGACACAAATGATTACAGCACGACTGCTGTGGTCTCATGGGACGGAGAAAACGTCACATGCGACATATCCTTACGCCAATGGGGCAAACACATCCTGGGCGACGGAACCCTAGTCACTCACCCGTTGCATCGCGTGACGGAGGGGAATTCTTCAAACATTGCCTGTACGTTAGGCATCCCATGGACCGGACAGGATCAAGCGAGCATCGGTTGGCATGTCCACGAGGAGCTTCTGTCCCTGTGCCCCGAGCCAGTACCCATGGGTACTGCGGTCTGGGAATGCAGGATTGAGGTGCCATTGAACGGGCTGAACGCGGAGTCTTACCGAGAGGCCGTGGAGCAGCACCCTGGCTACCCAGAGTGGTGCGGCTCGCCAGTTCCTGCTGGAATGGATGTGGATAACCCGGGATCGAACTTCCTCGATGACAGCGAGCCGCGCATCTCCCCAGCCGACGATGTGTACGGCTCGGCAGACGAATGGGGTAAGTGGGGGAGGAACGAAACGCACTTCGTGGGCTCCTGGCCCGGACCGGAGGAATGCAACACGATGACCATCTACGACATTTTCANTTGGATTGACTGGCCGGATAATCAGCCAGAGGGCGAGGTTGGGCAATGGGACGAGGAGGCGTCCCTGTGCGCCACTCCTGTACCGTGCNAGAGTGAGATTGACTCCCGCTTCATTTACGAGGGTTGTTGGCCCTCTCCCTACNCCCAATACCACTGGACTGGAAACTACCTATACATCGGGCAGATAAGCGAGTGATGCTCTTCCAAACTGAAAACCCTACGGATTCTACTACAAATCGCAGCGGTCCCCCTCTCGCTCAGGGGTAATCGTATGGGTNCCCTATAGTCCATATTACACCATAGGGTTAACAAAGGGGTTAGTTTAGTTCCGTCTTTTAAGAGTAAACTTCTCAATAAAACCATTGAGTTTTGTAACGCTATCATACAATGGGTATTTTACCATTGGCATCATCAGTTACTCATGACAATTGTCCCCATGCCGAGCCCATATGTTGAGTGGAGAGAATCACAAGGATTCAATCTGGAGGAAAGCGCTTTACTATACTGGAAAAAAGACTCTGTAAATGTAGATGAAATCAAAATCTTCCTAGAAAGCCAACTCACATCAAATCAGGACACCCTTTTCGACTTAAACTTCGGAGTCGAGTGCATAAATAAAGCATTTAAGCAGATTTATGATAGAGGTAATAAAGACTTACTAGAATTCCTTATAATGATATTTTCCACGAAAAATGATTTTATTAACGCCACTGAATATGCCTTAATCGGGCATTACCAAACCTCAATGGTTTTGTTGAGAAGTTGTTTTGAAGGCCAATTGAGAATGATATTCAACTCAATCAAAGCAAAGGAAGAAAAATTTACGGAAATATTGTCCGAGAAGAAATGGCCAACAAACATATCCAATAGGAGGGTGCACTGGGAAGATTCTCTAAATCTGGATAAGCCTTTGTCACTTTTTGATATGTGCGTCATTTTAGACAAAATCAAAATGACTAGCCCATTGAAAAACTCGTATGAATACTTGGGAATAAAAGAACTGAATTCATATACTCACAGGAATATTGACAAAATAATTGATTCTGAGTCTTTCCTTGTGAACGCAGTCAAAGGTAATAAGTTTGACAAAGAGAAGCTACGAGTGATTTTCGATTATTATCAGAATTATGCGGAATTTGCTTTGATCATAATGCAAAACGCTGCAGACATTATTCAACCTGAATTCCAACCCATATTATATCCAGATAGTGAGGTCAAATCAAAATTTCCAAACTATCGTAAACTAACCATTGATAGACTATACAATCTAAATTGATACTCGAAGACTTTGGGTAGCGAATACTNAAACTATAGCGCCCCCCTTTGCTTATTTGGAATAACTAAAGGGTTTTAGTGACAATCCCAATGGTTCAGATTTTACCATAGTAACCGATGTACTGCAATACAGCGTATTCGCTATCCTCTGAGTTAGATAATAGTCAGAGGGGTAATTCAGGTTCTAATTCTATATGTTAATCAAATTTCCATCAGAATCACAAGAAACAGTATCCGGATCTGGCCCCCAATGAACAGGATTCTCATTACATCTTGTACCATCAATCCATTCTGTTTGATACCAATATGAATAGCTGAAATCGGTGTCAAGGCCCCCGTACTCATTTGTAATATTGACGTTTGTATCCAAAGAAGCGAAACTCAGATCTACATCATGAAAATATGCACCACTGAGGTCAACATTTGTGAAAGTAGCACGGCTTAGATCGGCTCTTAATAGATTGGAATCGGTCCAATTCCCAGATATCAATGAATCCTTCATGTTCGCATAAGTGAATGAGGCATTCTTGAAATTTCCAATAAGACTGGAGTCTACCAGTATCGCTTGATTGAATGAGGCATTCTCGAAGTTTGTCCAGTTCCACCAGTGTTGAGGTTGAGAAGCAGAAGTGATATCTGAATTAGAAAGGTCTACTCGAAAGAACGTCGCATTGCTCAGATCATTATTAACAATCCAAGAGTTTTGCATGTATGAACCGTCAAAAATCGCACCTTGTAAATAGGCTTGGGAGATTGTTATGCCTGGTGCGTACATATTGTTAAACGTAGCACCCTGAAGGTTTCCTGTGATCAATGCGGTTGTCATTTGTGCTCCAGAGAAGTCGGCATTATCTCCTGAGAAAACATTGAGATGAACATTCGTCATATCTGAACCGATAAAGGAGGCATTGTCTATGTACACGTAAGAATTTGAAAATCGTAGGTTTGCATTATCGAGCGTCGCTGAAGAGAAAATAGTCCCGTACGCATTCGAAAATTCGAGGTTTGCATTATCGAGGGTCGCAGAAGAAAAATTGGTGTGGGCTAAATCGGCTCCCTGTAGATTTATTCCAGTCAGGTCCATCCCACTCAGGTCCATCCCACTCAGGTCGGCATTGACGCAATAACCCCATGGGACAAGTTCACAAATGTTGGGAGAAAATACGCCATCAGCACCGTCTTGACCATCGGCTCCATCTTGCCCATCAGCTCCATCTTGCCCATCAGTTCCATTCTGTCCATCGGCTCCATCTTGCCCATCAGTTCCATTCTGTCCATCGGCTCCATCTTGTCCATCGGCTCCATCTTGTCCATCGGCTCCATCTTGTCCATCAGTTCCATCTGTTAATGTAGTATTATTGTAAAAATCCTGAATGTTAGAATCAATTAATTCATTAATCGCATCCCAATNAATTTCATCACTACTTTCTCCATCTGGATCTCCGCCAGTACAACCAGCTAAAGTTGAGGTCATCATCATCAAAATCATCATTGGTGCTATGATACGCATACATTCTCCTGTGATGTATAGTGATATGAACCTAAGTGCGGATTAAGCGATTAACTGACAAATCAATGGGTTTCAGCTTAGACCCATTCGATTACAATTGGTGAATCTTTGGGCTCTTAGTGGGCCGTTTCAGACGCTACCCTTGCGATCACTCTTGGTTTCCGAAATTTTCCCAGAATTCATTGATTGCACTCGGATTACGAATCACCATCTGACCAACGTATAGCAGGTAACCAGCTAGTGGTAAGTATAGTCCCAAAACAATCGGATGAGGACCTATTGTGAATAATGGAATTGAGTAACCAATTAGAGGAATCAGGACCCAAGGAATTAGGCCTCGATTCTTTGAATAAACCATTACTGGATAACCTAAGCCAGCCCCAAGAACAAAGAAAAATGCCCAAATAATGGTGATTTCCATTATTTGTTCGAAGAGAGGGCTATATTTAATTTTGACTTGATTTATCCAGAGATTGTGCTGGTGGTGCTAGGAAAACCAAGGCAATTCCAGAACCAACAATCAGTATTCCACCAGCCCAATCAGCAATACTTAGGGCCTCATCGAACAAAAAGAAGCCATACATTGTCGCGATTATTACTGTACCATAAGAAAAGGCGCTTACCCAAGCAGCATTGGCTTTCTGATAAGCCATAGTTATCCCAACCTGACCTCCACCGGCTCCGATACCAACACCGACCAATGCGGCAAAAGTATGGAGGTCAAGACTAAGCAGATCCGGAGCGGCCTGGATAGTTGAACCTGCGACTGAAAATACAGCAAACCAAAATACAACCGAGGTAGGAGAATCCGTCTTCCTCAATTCTCTTACGTAGATATACGCCAAAGCTGCAAAGAAGCCTGAGCCAAGTGCAAGTAAGGCATACGGCTCAACTGAATCTAGGTTGGGCGATACAATCAGAACAATTCCTGTAAATGCAGTAATTACCAGGGTGATTACAGAAGGCTGTACCTTTTCAGCAATTATTCTTCCCGAAAGTAATGCTACAAACAAAGGCGCAGTATATTGCAGGGTTACAGCTTGCCCGAGTGGGATTTTCGCTAATGAGGAAAAATAGAGAATCATTGCTGTAAGGCCTACAGCACAACGAAGGAACATGGTCTTGGGATCATTGATCTTTAGGGAAGTTCCACGACTTGCAGCAAAGCCAGCGACTGCGAATGCTATGACGGCTGAACGAACCAAGATAATCATCCAAACATCGATTCCTTCCAAACCGCTGGTGTACTTGACCAAGGCATTCATCGTACCAAAGCAAAGACTTCCGAAAATCATCCATAGCACAGCTACATGGGGTGTATCAACTGGATCAGACAAACTCAGAGCCCCCAACGTGATTCGAGCACACTGGAAACTTGCTGGTAGTCCCGACCACCATTGCTGTTAGGGTCATGAAGATGGATTGGTATGCCATGGCTGGGTGCTTCTGCTAACTTGATATTGCGTCGGATTGCTGGCTCGATTAGTAATTCTGGGAATGCCTCCTTTACCTCACTTGCAACCTGTTGATTGAGCAAAGTCGGGGCGTGCATGGTAAGCATAACCCCGTCAACTCCCAATCTCGGATTTAGAAGCCCTCTAACCTCTCTAATTGTACCTGCCAACATGGCTAGTCCTTCGAGGGCAAAATACTCCGTCTGAACTGGAATAATTATCCCATCACTTGCGACCAGTGCATTGATTGTCACTATTCCCAATGAAGGGGGAGTGTCAATAATTACAACATCATAATGCGGTAAAAGCGGAGCTAATGCCTCCGACAACCTTCGCTCTCTACCAAGTTGCCTCAGCATCTCCTGTTCTAGGCCAACGAGGGAGCGATCTCCTACGATTATGTGAACGCCATCAACGGCAGTTGCATGGCGACTTTCTACTGCACTTTCTGGATTTAAAATAAGATCTCGAGTCGTGGTTTTGACTCGGCTCTTGTTCACTCCAAGACCTGTTGCGCAATTGCCCTGTGAATCTGCGTCGACAACCAATACCTTGTGACCGCGTAAGGCCAATTGCGCTGCGATATTGATTACACTCGTCGTCTTTCCAACTCCTCCTTTTTGATTGATGATGGTAACTACCCTAGCCCTACCCTCTGGGGTAGGCGCTGATTTGGGCAGCTCGAGAGGGGTTCTTGCCCGTGCCGTACTAATCTCATCAACGGAGTCTAAAGTCGGCAAACCCTTGTCTTCGACCTCAGTGAATTCAGCATCGATAATCAGCGGTGCTGAGCCTGCCTCAGGCAGATCTTCCACCTCTCTATCAGAGGACATACGAGCGCCTTCGGCGCTCGGAGGGCTGTTCAATGTGCCGACACTGACGAACAATTCAGATGCCTTTAGCAGACTAGATTGGCAGTGCCGAATCAGTTAGGAGGAGCCCAGAAATGATACCAACCTAGTAGCCTTGCATTCTCAGCATCCATAACACAAACAACATCGTGATTTCTGTTATTTGCATCTGTCCAAGATTTCTCTACATTGACGGTGACTGCACCTTCTCCCAAACTAATTGGAATTAGGTCCAAGATTTCATTTTCTTGTGTTACTGATAGTCTGTAACCATATTCGACTCCAGCATCCCATCCTCCACTTCCGTCATTAATGTGAGTGTTCAATCCAGGATATCTAGAGGATGAGAGCAATCTAGACTCCAATGAATTCATGGTTAATGTCTCAGGTATAGCGTTACGATTCCATTGAACTGTTCCATCGTCCATATTTTCATCATCAATTAGCGAGCAACCACCATTGTCTTCCTCAATAATGGTCCAACCAGCTCTCTCATCTTCTGTCACCCAAGACATATTCCATTGAATGTTTGAATTGACATCGATGGTTGATGCTCTCCAAACATATCCGCCTTGTTCTATGGCGGTGGCAACACCGCTTGTGGAATAGTTTGCAAGAGTGCACTCCAAGGCTGACTCGAGATCCCAGGACCTAATCGCACTCTCATCTGGCATAGCAGCACCCCATGATCTCTGAGCACTAGTTCCTGGACGATCTTCCCCGGGACCCGGTTTACTGGTGTAATCCACCAACCATTCAATTGCCGTTGAACCAGAGGTGACTCCGCCTTTCACGGCTCTCATTGAGAATGAAATTGTAATTCTTCCATCTGGGATTGTGGCGTCGGAAAGCGATGTTTCAATCAAGCCGCAATCACTTGATTTTTGACTCTTATCAATTACGATATTAGCAGTTTGTTCTACCGGCCACGGGACATTACTCTTGACCAACATATTGATTGTAATGTGGCCATTACAAGCATCAAATTCCGGATGAGACATAGAAATTGGATATACCAAACCATGGTCGTTGTCATTGATTTCTTTACCTACTGACCAAGACCACTCTGAGCCTGCTTCAGATGTTGTGCCTGAAGTCAAAGATTCATCGCCGAAGAATTCGTGCAAATCTAAGGGTGTAAGTGGTAGGAAGACGTAGGACGATACCACTCCTAACCCTGAAATCGATTCTAACCCAAAAGTTGTGGCTTCTAGGTTTGTGGCTTGGTTTTCCGAATCCAAAATCGTCAAATCTGTACCTGTTCTTATCAATTGTTTATCCCCAATATCAGTCCAAGTTCTGGTTGTCATATCCAAGTTATTGTCATCCAAAATCCAACCTACAGTTCCACATTCCCCTTCATCTCTCCAAGTCTTACCACTCAGGTCTATATTCATCTCATGGTCGATAACTTTCTGAGCGGTCAAATGTGTTCTTCCAAATGCATCCAAGGAGTTCACTGCGCCGCTATATTGCTTATCTGATGGATGTATAATATCCGCAGGATCTCCATTTCGAATACTAATGCTTCCAACTCCAGAGGCTATGTTTGCCGAAAGTTCTCCACAGGCGTCATCGAGAGGCCCAGAAGCAGCATCTCGGAATATCGCAACCATGTCGTCGCCCTCGACATCTATGCTGGAACTCAAAATGTTGAATTCCATACTATCTCCATAATGAAGAGTTCTTGCCTGGAATGAAGAGTCTTCTTGCATAAACAGGGAGAATACGATTGCTCCAAGAATTAGGGCTGTAATTGTAATCGCTGCAACAACTTTCGGAGAGAATTGAATTGAAGATAGGCTAGGTATAGTAATCGTAATCGAGGCTTCTTCCGCATCTGATTCGATTTCACTAGCGACTAAGGCCGGCACAGTCTCATCCGAAATTACGCCTCCAGTCCAAGCGTCTTCTTCCTCTTCATCAAGGATTAACTCTGGTTTTTTTGTTACAGGAGTTATTTCTTCCTCGTCACTTTCGAGGACCAAATCTAGGTCTTCCTCAGCCTCCATCTCAATTTCGGCCTCGACTATATCGGCCTCCATGACTTCTGCTTCGAGAATTTCTACAGGTTCGGGTTCAGTTTCTACAGCTACTTCCTGTGGTTCTCCTTCCCCACCGGACTCAAAACGGGAAAGAAGTCGATCTATTGCATCGTCCTTGTCTTGTTCTGAACTAGACGATAGGACTTTCGTTTCAGGTGAACTTTCAGGTGTCTTCTCTCCGAGTAAACGAGAGATTAACTCCTCCTTCTTACCGGAGATGAGTAGCCCCTTTTCTTTACACAAAGTACGTAGTTCTGAGACCTTCATTGATGATAGTGAATCACGGTCCAGACCCATCCCTCCTGTTCGACTTACGCTAGGGAGTCGCACACTGGGGCTTTCAACTCCTTCGGCGTTCCGCTTTGCGGAACGCGCATACGCGCGTGTGAGGGAAGCCGCCAGAATGGCTAATTTTCCCAAATTTTTGAGTTAGATGGAGAAATATAGAATATTCTCATCCCACTCTGCATCCGTCAGACTCAAGAGGGGATGGTGGTGGGCGCGGAACATGTACCCACGCCTGGTCATTCTCTCGCGCGGTCCGAGGTTGTACTCAACCCGCCGTCTTGCAGAAGAAGCCCAGAAGGCTGGATGGGCGGTTCGAATCATCGATCCATTAAGGCTCACTGTAGTGGTTGATGAGAAGGGTGGGCGAATATTCCACCGTGGATGGCCAATCGAATGTGAAGCGGTGATTCCGCGAATTGGATTCTCCATTACTCGAAGAGGTGTGGCAATAGTTCGTCAATTCGAGCAAATGGGAGTAATTGTTCTCAATCAGTCTCTTTCGATTGAACAGAGTCGGGACAAACTCCTAGCTAGCCAATTGATGGCGGATGCAGGAGTTCCTATCCCCGTAACAGCCCATGTCGCTTCTACCACAGACGTAGACAGTGCATTGGCTCGAGTTGGTGGAGTTCCTTGTGTCGTAAAGGCAACCGAGGGGACTCAGGGTTCTGGTGTATTCCTCGCTAGAAACTATCCTCAAGTTAGACAACTCGTAAGCCAAATGCTAGAAAGAGGAATGAAACCATTAGTCCAGACATATATTGAGGAATCTCATGGTAAAGACATCCGAGTTCTTGTCGTCGGTGGAAAAGTCGCCGCTGCTATGCGACGTCGAGCATCTGGAAGTGAGTTCCGATCTAACTTCCACCTTGGAGGAAGTGTAGAGAGAGTTCAGTTGAATGAGCAATTTGTCTCAGTAGCGCTTTCAGCGGCAAATATCCTAGGCATGGATATTGCAGGTGTCGACCTCTTGGAATCGAGTAACGGCCCACTTGTTCTGGAAGTCAATTCAAGTCCTGGTCTAGAAGGAATCGAGGGGGCATCTGGAGTAAATGTCGCTGGAGCGGTTGCTGAACATCTGAATAATCGTCTGCAAGCGTTCGAAAGACAACAAAAAGAAGAAGCAGAATTGCCAGATTCAGCCTCTGACGAGTCCTCAATGACTACTGATTGAAATCAGTAAACGGCTTTTTTGCTATTGCTAGGAAAAACTAGCCGTAAGGCTGTCCACATCAGAAGCATTCAAGTTTGGATAGACCCACTTGGGTTCGCCCGTATGGGCAGGGATGCACCCGTCGTTCGCGACGGAAATAGGCGAGGGACCTTGATATGGAAGACGAAGATAGAGGAATTGCTAGCCAAGAGGTTATGCAGGGGCGGTTCGAAACTTCCTCTACAATTAGTCAGTCCAACCAGGTAAACCCTCTACCTACGAGACTAATGCGATTGGCAGCCCTTCCTTGGTTCGAGTGTTGGGCAGGGCAATTACGCACTGAAAAGAAATCAAAGCACACAATTCGGGCATACACTGTAGCGGCGCGTGATTTCTCGACTACTGCTTTACCCGGTGAAGAAGAACTATCTTGGGAAAATGCTCAAGATGTTCCAGTAAGAGTTTACCACAAGCGTGTTGATCCATCTACTGGGCGTGTAGATGCTTGGCTAAACAGCCTAGGAGAATTGCGTCCTGCTACAATAAACGCCAGACTAGCGGCGGTATCTCATCTTCTCAAATGGCTAGGATATGCTGTTCCTGAATGGGTACAAAGACCGGCGCGCCGCCGACCTCTACCACGGCCATTAGGTCGTTCAGAGGTACTGAAAGTTCGTTCAGCGGCGCTTAGAATGGAAGACCCATTAGCTCATCCAATAGTTACCACAATGTTGGACACTGGATTACGAATCTCTGAATTATGTAATTTAGACATCGATGATGTTGACCATGAAGACCTATCTGCTCTTGTAATCGGTGGTAAGGGAGAAAAGGATCGAACTGTTCTGTTTACTAAGAAGACCACCGAAGCAATTGAAGCGTGGAATCCGATCAGAACTATGCGCTCAAAGATGTTAGAAAATGAAGACACGGAAAGAGCCCTCTTCCTTTCTAGCAGAGGAAATAGAATCAATCCTAGGTCTATTCAGAAATTAATAGACAGATTGGCTGATGAGGCTGAAATCCCCCGCGCTCGACTATCTCCTCACACTTTGCGACACACATTCGCGACAGGTCTGCTTG
The DNA here is from genome assembly GCA_002708385.1 of Methanobacteriota archaeon. Classification (GTDB taxonomy): domain Archaea; phylum Thermoplasmatota; class Poseidoniia; order Poseidoniales; family Thalassarchaeaceae; genus MGIIb-O1. The sequence continues at coordinate 12,911 of PANM01000003.1, forward strand.
AGCGTGGTGCAGATTTAGTTACCATTCAGAGATTATTAGGGCATGCAAGTATCGCAACAACCAGAGTATATCTGGAGATTAGTGACCAAACACTGAGAGAGATTTACCACAGGGCTCAGCGTTTACCAGAATTGGAAGAGTTCGAAATTGATTCAGAAGTTGAAGATGAATTAGA
>PANM01000004.1 GCA_002708385.1 Methanobacteriota archaeon
GGCGGAGCGTTCTCGACCACTTCCCCCTGTATGTGCCCATACAAGGGTGCACCAAAAGCAGGCGTGCGACCTACCTTCCGTATATGAACGATGCGGGTCTCTCCAATGGGGGTCAGAACGCGTCATAGAGAGCCGAAATTAGATACTATTCTGACTTGTCAACTATGTGTTCAATTCCAAATGGTAATTTTTGCTCAGTATTAATTTGTACCTTATTCCCATTTTCTAGCAAATTTGGGGTTTTTTCCATAGGGATATGATGTATTCCGAAGGGAAGGTGAACTGATTTATATGACACTTCTAATTCGTTTTGTGAACCTTCAACTGGCTCTAAATTGTCAGGTAATTGTTCAACCGTTTCAACTTCTTCTTCCAAAGCCGAGGAAGTATTTTTGATTTCAATTGGAGACTTTTCGATCCCGAAGGGCAATTTTTCCTCGGATAATTCTTTCTTACCGCCAAGTCCAAATGGTAAATCAACTGGATTTGTTTTAGAAGTATGATAGTCATTTATTGACTTTTGATCGCTGCCGCAGAGTGAGCAATAACTTGCATCGGAGAGAACCATGTGGCAAACCGAACAAGTCAGCACGAGTATTCTCTGTACTACTACGGTTTGATACTATCGTAGCGAATTTTCCAAATCATTCCAATTCGAAATCAGGAGGGCTGCTTGGAGTTGGACCATATATCATTGGAGTTAGAGAAACTGATGCCAGCATCATAGCTGCTATGATCGCCATAGGAATTATATCATTGGACCATTCTATTGCATACCTTACTAAACAATAAGCGGTGGCCAGAGTTACAGTGAGTATCATAATTGGGAAGCCAGTCTTGAAGAATCGATTGAAGGAAATGTCGTAACCGGCTTCTTCTGCCAAACCCGCTGCTACAACATTCGCAGAAGCTCCGATTATTGTACCATTACCACCAAGACAGGCGCCAAGCGCTAAGGCCCAAGCTAGTGGACCTAAAGCTAAGCCTAGTTCTGGATCTGAAGCCAATTCAATTACGACTGGAACCATAGTGGCAGTGTAAGGGATATTATCGATAAATGCAGAGGCTATTGCAGATACCCAAAGCAATAGCAGCACTGCTACCATCAATCGGTTACTCTCATCAGCCTGAGAAATTGTATCTGATATTCCATCCGCAATAGCGTTGATTAGACCCATATATTCTAACCCGTGAATCATTATGAATAGACCAGCGAAAAATATGATTGTTGTCCATTCGACGGCATCTAATTGCTCTTCAACATGATGTGGAGAAGTAACAAGTAGCATTAGCACAGCGCCACCCAAAGCTATAGTAGCCACCGTAAATATTGGGTGGTGAAAACTGGAGTGAGCGAAGAAGGCAAATATTACCAAAGCCAGAATAGCACCTGATTTCTTCAACAATTCTTTATCCTTAATCCCATACCTAATTTTGAGAAGTTCCACATTACGATGTCTTTCCCCAGATAGACCATCCATCTCCAGCTTCTTCAATAGCCAAAACGAGGGAGCCATACAGATTACTACGGCCGGACCAATATGAATAATGAAGTCAATGAAAGATATTCCTTGGTCTGCTAACATATCATTAGAGGAGAGTGCTTGTGGTGAAAGTTGAGCGCCGATAATAATGTTTGGAGGGTCGCCAATTTGGGTTGCGGCTCCGCCAATATTTGAGAACATAACCTCGGCAATAATTAGCGGAATTGGCTCTAAACCTAATACACGGGCAATTTGTATAGTAACTGGGACAATCAATAGTATCGTAGTGACGTTATCCAAAAAAGCAGAGAATACTGCTGTGATCGTACACAGAATAATCGAAAGTCGCCAAATCGAACCACCACTCATTGCATATGCCTGTACGGCAGCCCATTCGAAAACTCCTGTTTTGCCAAGAATATCTACGATCACCATCATACCGATTAACAACCCGAGCGTCTCCTCATCAATCCAGGTCACGATTGTCCCTAAATCTGGACCTGATCCCGGGATCGCATGAAGGGTAATCACTACCACTACCCCGCCAATCGCGGCAGCTAGTGCTCTGTGGACTAGTTCGAAAATAATCAAAGCATAGACACCTAGCAAAATTGCAAAGGCTGCAGGAACAGCCCAACTAGGCATATCTGGAGCCTCCCACACTCCACTACTGGAAGATGCTGCCATGACACTAGGCATAGAAATTGTAGTCAAAAACAGGGAGAGAATTAGCCTTTGGCAGATTCCCGTTGCGTTCAATGCCTTGCTCATAGTTTAACCCCATGTAGATTAGCATATAGATAATGCTAACTTCAAGGTTTCCAAAATACTGCTACATTACCTCTTTGAAAAACTAGATTTGAGTCAGTTCGTTGTGCTAATTCAGAGAATAGATTGGTTCTATTCGTTGCATCTTCTACAATTCCTTTGTTTGCTTTTATCTTGACCAATTTTCGTTTGTTCAACTGGTCGACGAGTTCCTCGACGATAGCATTGGTAAGTCCATTCCTGCCAACCCTTACGGAAACTACGAGTTCTCTATCATTGGCCATCCGTTTTATGTGATTAGGTACAGACGTCATAATTATTCCACCTTGTTGATTTTATTGCGATGAACTCTCCCACAATTCAAGCAGGTTAGCCTTCGAATCCCATCTTGAATTCTGACCCTAGCATTTTCTCCAGGCCTAAGCACAGTATTGCACGATCTGCAAATTAAATCTCGAACGTGACTTTCTGCCCTTACACCGTGCCTCTTGGATACCCGAAGCAAATCTCTAGCCGCCAAGTTGGAAATTTCCTTGTCCGATTGCAAAATTAATTCAGACAGGTGCTGGATGGATTCTTCGGCTTTCTTCTTCCTATTTTTGGAGTCTCGGCCTCTTCTACGACCTGACATAAACACACCTCATAAAATTCTAGAGACTGCTGCTTCCACTGAATCTCCGACCTGGTTAATTGATGCGTTCCCATCTATTCTGATTAGTAATCCTCGCTCTAAGTACCAATCCGCAAGAGGAGCGGTCTGCGCATGATAAGCCTCCAATCTAGACCTGACAGTTTCTTCAGTATCATCTGGTCTTTGGATTAAGCGATCCGATATCTCGGCAGGGGCGGGATTGAATATGACGTGGTATATATCTCCAGTTTCTGAATCCATTCTCCTTCCAATAATTCTTTCCACGATTGCATCATCCGGAACCTCTATCGAAATAACAGAAGATACTGTGGCTATCTTATCGAGGGATTCCGCTTGTGGAATGGTCCGAGGGAAACCATCGAAAAGTACTCCTTGGTTAGCATCATCATCTTGCAATCGTTCTTGAATTAAACCAATAATAACTTCATCGGGCACCAACAATCCTGCGTCCATATATTTCTTGGCTGCCATCCCCATTGGAGACCCTATCTTTACGGCTGCCCGCAACATATCACCTGTGGAGACTTGGGGCTTACCAGTAAGTTCCACTATCTTACCCGCTTGTGTTCCCTTTCCAGCACCGGGTGGCCCAAAGAGTACTATTGACCCTGTCATCGGCTTCGCCAGCCACTTCGTGGTCTTAAGTCAGTGCCTGAGTGCAATCAGGTATTCTGCTCATACCAGAGGTGGCCGTAAGCAACCCATTGGTCCATCGTCCACCCTTCAGGTAATCCACCGGGAGGAAGAGGCATTGCACCAGGAGGCACAGGCACTGGAGGAGGTAGAGTTGGTGCAGAAGAAGAAATCACATCTGAAATTTCGTCAGCGCTGACGGATTTACTTAGCACTTCACCTGCTGAGCCTGTTTCTAGAGCCATAGATCGCCTTTCTGTTTGAGAACCTGAGTTTAGGGCAGAACCAATCGGGATTAATTCCTCATCCGGACTCATAACTAGTAGAGACTCTTTGCGCATTCTAACTAAGGCAACTGAAATAAGTGTAAGAATTAACAGGAAAATAACTGCCAATGTCCAACTTGGCAAACCAGTAGATTCAATCAAACATCCAACTCCACTACATGTGTCTTGCCTCAACCTAGAAACTTGCAGATCGATTTCAGAATTGGTCAATGTATTTATTTCTCCTTCATCTGTAGAGTTTGCCCAAACAACAAAACTTGAAAGACCAGGAGTGGCTGCTTTATTCGGAGATACTTGGATTGTAAATTCTAATGTTTCACCGACCTCGATGCTTTCAATAATCGGAGTATTTATCTCGATATCCCAATTTTCTAACGGGCTGGCTTCAAGGGTAAATCCTGAATCTTGGTTTCCGAGATTAGTTACTGAGATTGTAAAGATTTCAAACGAACTCGGATTAATATCTCTGATTACAGGCGATTCTGTGAACAAAGACACAAAGATCGAAGGGCTTACCTCAACACTAAATTCGAAGGTGTGAGTTATGATTTCTAAACCGGGGGTAACCGCTTCAACGATTACTGGAACGGTGACGTCAGTCATTCCAACGGGTATATTGCCGGAAACTTCCACCCCAACTATCACATTTGCTTCTCTATTCATATCCAAGGTTGCTGGGACTATAGATTGGAAACCGGCTACCCAGCCTAATGGCAGGCTGCCTATACTCCATGTAGTTGTCAAAGGCACATTTCCTGAATTTTTTACCCATAATTCCCCAGTGCCGATTTGCCCTAAGGGCAGTTTAATCATCCCGTTTTCTGATGTTTCGATAGTAGCAATTTCTTGAACAACGAAGCGAGTGCCATTGACTACTACATCTCCATCGAATAATGAAGTCATCAATGTCAAGGTATTCCTTGTGTTCATTCCGGCATTTTGAGGAACCAACAATTCAATAGAAATAGTTGCTATTTCGCCTGCATTTATTGAAAATAGTAAGTCCCCAGAAGTTCTTTGTTCTTCATCTACTAACTCGGCCTGCCAAGAAGAAAGTGAAGAACTTACTGACATTGTAAAATCCATTGGAACATTGCCTTCGTTTGTCACAATAACTCTTGTTATGGATAAGTTGCCGTTTAACACAGGCCTATCGTTTGCAAGTGCTAAAGCACCCAAAACATTGTTTCCATCGTCAAATAAATCGACACTGAAATCAAGACTCTCGAAAACTGTCAGTACGGCCATATCGGATTTTGTAATTGTTGAGTCTTGCACAGAAGTAGTAACGCATGTGACATCTTCAGAAACTCCTGCTGCGGGTTGCCCTCCGAATACATCAGGGACCCTAACGTTAATTGGTAACGGAAGAAATTGAAGCCTACTTAGAGGGTCTAAAATTAACGAAGAAGAACCACTTCCAGCAATGTCGATCAACCACTGGTTTGCGCTGGTGCAAGAGACTGCATATTGTGTATCACCGTTACCGATGTTTTTTATCGAAAGGGAAAAAGTCGCAACATGCCCCGGCTTAGCTCCAAGGTCATCCCCAGTACCGGCAAGAATTGTTAGAAGCCCTTCTACTCTTTCCACTACTGAGGTGATTCTAATTTTGTGAGATACAGTGGGAGAGTCTCTATCGAATAAAATTAGGTCATTGACAAAATTACCTGGTAAAGCATACCTGGCACCCGTTGCGTCATCAATATCTGCATCTACGTCTTCTAGTGTCAATGTAACAATCCTGTGGTCACCATCCTCTCCCATGGCTGCTAGATCCCAAGGACCTGTTTCATTGAGTAATTTCCACCACTCATCATTAGGAGATTGTAGAATTCCATTTTCGTCAATTGCTTGGAGAGGAGTTACTGTTAACCCAACTGAAATCGCCGAGGTCCCTTCGTTTTGTAGCATAAATTCGTAGGATAGCACACTACCTTCTCTAGGATCAAGAGTTTTTGTGAGAGCAGCTTCTAATTGAGAAGGAGTTGTTGGCAAGGTTCGATCTTCGAGAAGAGGAGTTATGCGGACGCCGATTTGGGATATTTCAACCGTAAGTTGGTAGATATTATTGTTGATGCCATTATCTTCGTCATTCAATTCTTCAACAGAATTTAAAGTATCTAGACGTAATTCCAAAACATGGTCTCCAGTTGTTTGGAAAACATGGGGAAAAGAAAGCGATTTTGTTTCCCCTCCGCTCAATGAGGACATTTCTTGAGAAAAGAGAATTTGTCCCTCGGTTAAATCCTCAATTTCAACTACATACCCCCCACTGTTTTGAGCGGCTTGGTTCCTCCAAACCGCTTCAACTAGGACTGTGTCTCCTTGTAATGGAGCCAGTACAGAAGTGCTCAATGAACCTTCGATAACTGTTAAATCAGATACGAAATCCTCTTCCAAAATACCAGTTGCAACCAACGCAAAACTCTGTGTGTTACCACCAGCATGACCCACCGATATTGTCCAAATACCACCATTACCTGATGGAATCTTGACTCTTTCAATATTGTTTAATCGGTCAGGAAGACCGCCGTAAATTGAATAACCATTAGAAAAAACATTCCCGTGAAATTGAGTCCCATCTGGAGAAATAGCAATCAAGTCAAGGTCATTAACTAACTTTCTAGAACTTTGGTTTGCAATTATTGATGCTTCAGAGTCTACCCATGCCAAAGTTAAGTCAAATTCAGTTGTATCGTCAACAGATATGGTATAAACGAAACTATGAGAAGGATTTAGGGTTCTAGAGTCATCGAAAAGTAAATCCAAATTGGTTCCATCTTCAGTTGGTGAAATAGAATTTTCAATATTGATTTGACCCCAACCCTCTGATGGATTTGGAATATCAGGGGAACCAATATCATCGGCTCCATTTATCATCACAGCTTTGATTAAATCTGATCTAGGTTCATTTATTCCAGAATCTACTCTGAGGTGTTGTCTAATCATTGCGGCCCCACCTGCGGCAACCGCGGTTGCCATTGAGGAGCCGTTCAAAGACATGTAGAGAGGTGTGCTACCATCTGAATGAGTTGAGGCACTGCATGATTCACCTTGTGGGCTATTTGCCTCTTCAGCTCGAGCAGAACAAATCATCACCCCAGGCGCCACTAAATCTGGTTTTATCCTCCCATCTAAAGTGGCTCCAACAGAAGAAAATGAAGGGACGTTACCAATAGCTTCACTACCCTGAGCACCAGTTGTCGATGCTCCGACCGTAAGTACATTCTTGGAAGAGCCCGGTGGCGTCACACTATTGCTACCATCCTCTCCCAAATCCCCTGAAGAAAAGAGAACTAAAAATCTAGGATTATCAACGATAAACGCATCAGCAGAGCGGGAATCCGAACTATATTCACCAACTAAGTTTTCGTTACCCCAAGAGTTTGTTTGTATTCTCGCAGAGTTATCCCAGGCGTGAGTGAACATTTCGTAGAGAGAACCCCATCTCGCAAGTATTCCAGAAGAATCAACTTCCAGTTGGTAGAAATGGAAAGTCGCTGCTGGCACCATACCTAAAGAATTAGAATCACCACTCCCATCACCCAGAAGAGTTGCAGTCACATGAGTCCCATGACCTGAATTGGTGTCTTGGGCCGAATTATCTGGTCCAAATTGATTGTAAATTCCTCTAATCCTACCATCGAAGTCTCCATGGTCTGAATCTAATCCAGTATCAGAAATCGCAATAACCTCGCCGCTTCCATTGAGGATATTGCCAGAATTAATAAAGGCCTGGTTAATTCCTGAAATATCTCTGGCTACCGAATTATGAATTGAAATTTGAGATGCGGGATGAATGTGTAGGATTCTCCCATCCATGGCAAGAATAGGTATCCAAATTGCATCAATGGATTTGACCTGACAGAGATGAGCGTCACAAATATCTCTTTCATGATGCTTAGTAGTAATTGATGCAAGATTTGATTGTAAATCAAATAAATCCTGATTGGATATATCTGGTGCAGGAGTTATATCAAGGTCTACAATAATTGACTCCCTTCCAGCAATGGCAGATAAGTCATGGCTAATTCTCCAGGCAATTGGCAACTCCCCTACCCATCTTACTCCTGAGATTTGGCCCAAGTCAACAAGAGTTCTTTCGACATTAAATTGCATTGGAATTCGAATTAAGAATGTGTCATCAGGGATAGTTTCGATAACTATCATGCCAACTTCCTCTAAATCCTTCTTTAGCACGTTCAGATTTGCAGAATCTGATTGTACTATAGCGAATCTAGTTCTGTCCAATGAATGAACGTCATATACAGTTTCTGGGCCTAAAGGCATCGGATGAATCAATGGATCGAAAGAACCGTATGGGGAATGAATTAATCCGGTTGTTGTCCGGAGGTCAAACTCACCAGAATGAACATTAGAAAATGGCTGGAATTTAACATAAGTCTGTTCTTCTGATAGATCATTCAATTCTTCTGAGAAACTTGTAATTGTTGCTGATGTGACTCCGATAGACCAGCCGCTCATTAGGAACATGATCAATGTGATAATGACAACCCGGCGACCCGTCACGAGTTCTTCGGACAATTGTGGGCCTTTTGACCGTTCATGTTAATTGACCTATGGTCAATTCATGAATAATTGCAATCAAACGGATCAAAGATTGTAGTAGGCGGAGATTGCTGCGTCTGTTTTTTCGACGGACTTAAGCCAATCAGATTCTGTACCCATCAAAGCTCGGATACAGTCTATATTTTCTGGTATGACATCACTTTCCTGATGGATTGCTTGGAAATAATATAGCCTATCTCCAACTAATTTTACTCCATCTTCCCAAACAAAAATCTCATGCAAATCACCCCATTTGCGACCAATATCTCTAGCCATTTCCATAACTTCTGCGGTTGTAGTAATCTTATTTTCTTCCCCATGCATAACAATAACTCGAGGTTGATTTTTCCACATTTCAATTATTGAATCTGTGGTTAAACCATGGCCTTCAGGTAGGTATGCAATGATTGAATGAACATGCATTATCGTTGTTGGAACAGCAACCGCTAGAGAATTAATTTCTATTTCGGGTTTAACCGTCATTACATCCGGGCCGTGATGGCTGGGGACTTTGAGGACCGGTTTTATGGCATTAATTGGGCCCTTTTTTGAGTCCCCTGGATCGGCTGCTCGCCTAATCATTGTACATTCTACCTTCAAAGAGCCACAACGTTGGTACAGAGGAACTAATGTCCTTGAAAGACCTGTTGTGTTGCAAGAGACGACTCTTGTTCCGTTAGCATTTAGATTGTCACTATGGTTGGCACACGAAGTGTAAGACATACCTGTGAGGTCATGCTTTTCACCTCCCTGAAAGATGTGCTTAACTCCAGCCGCCTTATACTTAGCAAGATTTCCAGCGCCCATTTTTCCTGGTGCGCAATCAATAACAACATCTGAAATGGAAAGTAATTCTGAAAGTCCGCCCTTGCAATCATAACCTTGTTCTGAAAATGCAGCAATCCGTTCAGAATCGTCGAACGTGCAATATAGCGGGAAGCCTTTCTTGACGGCTAAGTCACAACCAAATGAGGGCGCGGTTTTTGTTACACCAATAATTTCCATATCATCTTGAGCATCAACGGCATCAGCCACACGCTTCCCTATAGTTCCAAATCCATTTATTGCGACTTTTATCTTTCCCACGGCACGACCCCATAGGCCCTCAGGCAAAACGACCCGATGATTGAACCTCTATCAACAATGCTCTCACTAGCCGAGTATAATTCTCCATAAGAAATAGGTTGTTTCGGTAACCCTTACATCCGTCAAAATGAAGACTGTATGCACTCCCTCGATAGAATGAGAGTGGCATGCGAGACATCACTGCGAAGAGCGTCAAATTAAATCGAGACCTAGATAAGATGCTCGAGCAGGCTTTGGAACGAGACTTGTTGGTAAGAATTGGTTGGGGGAAACAAGGTGATGAAAAACCGAAGAACGGAGAGTTTGGAGTAATCACCCATCTTCCTGACAATTCTAGAGTTTTATTACTTGGAGAACTTGGTGAATGTGCAGGTGCTATGAATGATGGAGGCACTTTCACTCTTCAGGGAGGGTGTGGCTCAATGTTAGGCGCTTTCCAGAATTCTGGTAGGATTACAGTCGAAAAAGACGCAGGTGATCGAGCAGGCCTGAAAATGACCGGAGGAGAAATTATTGTCCAAGGGTCAGTTGGTGACGAGACCGGAGCCCAAATGAAAGATGGATTTGTATTTGTCAGAGGGCATGCGGGAAAGGCAACTGGAGCCTCTATGGAAGGAGGGACTATAGTAATTCAAGGAAATACTGGAAATGATATTGGAAGAGGGATGATTGGTGGGAAAATCATAGTTAGCGGCTCATGCCCACCCCCTGGAGAAGGCGCTGAAGTTAGGTCAATCGAATCATCTGAAATAGATGAATTATCTGAACACCTAGAGCCCTTGGGATTTTACATTGATTTTGATGCATTAGTAATAGTCCCAAAAAAAGATGGCCCACCTTTGGCAGAATTACCGGAATATTCGATTTCAGAAGGATTTGAAAGAATTACTTTAGTTCCTTCAGCAAGAGAAAGACTTTCCCTCCATTCAAAAATTGATAATGGAATGCCAATCTATCCTGCCGGCCAAGATGAAAATCAATTACCAGCACGACTTCCTTGGATAATCGAAACTGAAACATTACAAAATAAATCATCAAGGCATCTAGATATTCAGCCAGGATTAGTAAAAACTCAGCCGAGAGCAAATGACTTATTGCTAATTTCTGAAGGTAATTTACTTGAGGCTGCAAGCCTAATCGGTAATTGCTCAGGAATGGTTCTTGACCTTAGGGGAATGCCTGCAATTAATGATGCTGAAATTGAAGCGATTTTAGTTTCACTTTATAGTAGAATGTCAGACGATTCACTTGTATTTTTGAAGGATAGTGTTTCTAGGGTTGAACATCTTTTCCGCTTGGTTGTAGATTTGGATTTAGATGGAGCATTGGTAGATGTTGCTTCTGCGGGGGGATCTGTTGCTGCTGCAGCACTACCAAGAATTGGACTTGTCTCCCAAGCAATGAATATGCCAAAACAGGGTCGCAGAATTTTACTTGAACTAGATGAAACTCCTTCCGCAGAGGACCTAATAATTGCAATCTCTGCAGGATGTAGTGGTGTCGTTGCACCACCACCTAGCGATGATGTAGAATCCGGCCTAATTTGGCTTGATGGGACAATAAAAGGATGGATGATCGAATTGGGAATAAGTGAACTAAATCAACTGACGAGGAGAAATCTAAGAGCTCTTGATCACGATACTGCTGCGATTTCTGGCCTACGACTTATTGGCTACGATAGGCCGCTTCCTATGTGGTTGAAGAATTGAGGTGGAAAATTGCCTACAATCAAATTAAATCATTCCATTTTGCACTCATTACAAGAGTCGAATGGTTCGGAATACATAATGGAAGATTGGGATTCAAAGCTATCCCAAATCGGCTGTGTTGTAGAAGGAAGCGATGAAGAGGGTATCGAAATAGAGGTTTTTCCTGATAGACCTGACTTGTTGAGTCATGAAACTATGGCAAGAGCAGCTAGAGCATTTCTAGGAGGCGAAATACAATCTCCGGAAATTGAGACCCTAGACAGTGGAATAATCTTACAAGTTGATTCTAGCCTCCAATCCGTAAGGCCAGTTATCATGGCCGCTGTTGTAAAGGGGGTTGAAACTGGAAATAATCAAGAAGAAATCGATGAGTTTATTCAAACACTAATGGACCACCAAGAAAAACTTCATCTAAGTATTGGAAGGAAGAGGAAATTTTCATCAATCGGAGTTCATGATCTTTCGACTCTCAACCCACCATTTAAGGTCATCACAGTTCCAGAAAACCATTCCTTTGTACCATTAGCTATGGAAGAAAAAATGACCATTAAACAAATTCTAACTGAGCATCCTAAAGGTGTTGAATATGCGAATCTAATGGAGGAATTGAATGATTACCCAGTCATTGTAGATTCAAACGATGATATCCTATCCTTCCCGCCAATTATCAACGGAGCTCATACTACAGTAAACGACTCCACAACAGATTTCTTCATCGATGTGACAGGTTGGGACGAGAGGGCAGTTGAAGCATGTCTACTGCTAATCTGCCTATCCCTTGCCGAACGCGGGGGTAAAATCGAACATGTCCAAGTAAACGGTTGTGATGGTCAAGTAAGATTAACTCCGAATATGAAATCAAAACAACATAGAGTTTCTGACAGGTTAATTCATCGAATTCTAGGTTTGAAATTACACAGTTTGGAGATCGCAAAAGCAATCCAAAGAATGGGTGGGGAACTTGTGGCCTCTCGAACAGTGACAGATGGAATGAATCAAGCAGAACGTTGGGCCGACCTAGAAGTAGGAGAGAAGGAACATGTTATCGCGATGCCACGCTGGAGATCGGATATTATGCACCCAATTGATATCGTCGAAGATATAGCCATTGGTTATGGTTACGAAAATATGCCAAATACACTTTCATCAGTACATTTAGATGCAATTCCATTAGCTTCCGCCCACCTCCATCGCAGAGTTCGTGAAAGTCTAAGGTCACTAAATCTACAGGAGACTCAAAGCCTAACGTTATCCAATCGCCGTGTACAATTTGAACATCCTAGATGGAAAGAATTGGGTGAGGTCACTGAATTAGCAAATCCTATAACGGTAGATCATACTATGATGAGACAGCGTATTTTACCTAGTCTGATTCAATTATTATCAGCTAATCGTCATCATGAATTACCGCAACGTGTTTATGAGCTTGGAACTGTTGTATCAAACTCACAAAACAAAACAAGGGCTGCATGGGCTTGTGCCGAAGTTGGTGGTGGTTTTTCCGCGGCAAAAGGTTTCGCTCAAGCCCTGTTGAGAGATTTGGGCGCCAACCTAAAGGATATAATTTGGCAGCCAATTGAAACTTCCAAAGGGCCTTGGCTAGAAGGGAGAGGTGCTAGGGTATTGATACAAGAGAAAGAAGTTGGCCAAATAGGAGAATTAGACCCTAATGTCTCATCTGAATTTGGCCTTAGGGTACCTATTCAAGCCGGGGAATTTGACATAGATGCCATCGGCCTGTTGATACAGGACCCAGTTCTCTAATTTGGTTATTTCAATTGTCGCCTAATAGTGCCATTGCATCGAGAAAAGACTTGTCTTTGAGATGACTTTTATCATCAATCAAATCTTTCTGTTTAGTTTCTTTCTTTCTCTCGTATTCTACTATTTCCGCCTTTTTTTCATCAGGCTTAGATTCGGCGGCGACTGATTTCTTACTGAACGGCCACTTCTTCGTCATGGACAGCCAACAACACCTAGGACGATAATTACTTCGTTTTGATGATTCAACAAATAAGGGGATAAATCAAAGCCGAGAACGTTGAGCGTCTCTCATGCAAGGCAGGGCAATGGTTGCTGCAGTAATTTTTTCATTACTTACCATTTCAATCACGCCAAGCGATTTAGAAGAGGCACCAAACGCTTCGGAATCCGTCTCAAATGACTCGCCTTTAGATCTTTTATTTATTGGCAATTCTTATACATCCAACAATCAATTGAATATTAAGGTAGAAAATTTACTCAACGCAGCAGGTTTCAATCCAGACACACAGTCCTTGACAAGTGGAGGAAAGACACTTTCTTGGCATGGAGAACAGACTGAGTCTGAGGGGTCTGACTGGTATGGAGCATTACGAACCCCTCATGATTTTGTGATATTACAAGATCAAAGTCAGATACCAGGTTTCCCCACAGGTTCAGCATCTTGGCAAGATAGTATGGAAGGCGCTCAGATTATCGATCAATTGGTCGATCAAAATGGGGGTGACCTGTTTTTTCTTATGACTTGGGGGTACAGAAATGGAGACCCGAATAACAATTGGAGATATCCAGATTATCAAACAATGCAGCAGCACCTAAAGTCTGGGTATATTGCTTATGCTGAAAATCTATCATCCGAGGAAAGGCCTGTCTTCATTGCTCCAGTCGGGATAGCGTATGAAAACATCTTTCTTTCAATACCTAATGCTACTGAAGAAGGGACTATTTTCTCAGACCTATATGCCTCTGATGGTAGTCATCCTTCAATCCAAGGGACATACTTAGCCGCCTGTGTAATACATTCCTCGGTCACTGGGGTATCATCAATAGGTTTACCCAGCACAGGCGGAATTAACGGGTCAAGGACATTGGAATTACAACAATGGGCCGACCATACAGTATTCAATACATCAGGATTTACTTACCCTTGGCAGTTAGATGGTTTAGGGGTGGAATTTGGTACAGATTCAGGTTCGATTTTCAATATTGAACCAGGCCTTACAATTGGCATATCGGGTAATTTTACTAATTTAGCAGAAGTGAATACAACTGCGCTTATTCAAATAAATGGGCCTGATGGTTGGATTGTTTCTTGGGATTACCCCACAAGCCCAATAGCAGGATATTCTTTTGACGCACCCAGTGATTTAGTTCAATGGGTAGAATTTAGGGTGACTGCACCCGAAGTATCCTCAGGTTACCCTCTGGCAGATTCAATTCATGACTTTAGTTTAGCTTTGGAAGGCGATCGTACCGGTAATTTGGATTGGTGGAATTTTTCATTACGTTATGGAGAGTGGAAAGGAGTTAATTTAGTTCAAGGAGGTGGAGTTGCATCGATTGAACCTGGTGGAATTATAGATTTAGAATTTGATATACAAAACATTGGTAATTCAATTAATTCAATGGAATTCAAAATTGCAGCAAAATTTGACAATGGGTCTATGGCAAATAGCCCCAGTCTATCTTTTTCTCATGAGGGATGGACTGCAATTGTTTATGATAGAGCCGGTTTAGAAGCCATGAGTCCTGGAGAAATAACGAAAGTAAGAATGCAAGTCAAAGCCCCTTCAAGCACCTCAGGGAAACTCGAAATGCATGTTCAATTTGCTGGCAATGGTATTGAACTTCAAGAAACAAATCAATCGGTCACCATAGTACCCCGCTCAGGTGGTGAGTTAGGGCTCACCAATATAGATTGTATTTTCCAGGTTAATCCCGGTGAATCATGTATGGTGGAATTATTCATTGAAAATACAGGAGATGCAACTTATGACTTTAATCTTACAATTAGCAAAAAACCTCATTGGCTAGAGGTAGATATTTCACAATTTAACGGCAATTTAGGACCCGGTCAGACTGTCCATGGAATAGAAGTTACAGCCTCAACTAGAGAAGGTCTAGACGCTGAGATTTCTGGAGAAGTTTCAATTGAGTTAGAAGTTGATGGATGGGTTCCGGCTGAGGTGAGTTTTGAGGTCAAAATAGCTTCTGATTTTGCATGGGAAATTATTCGTTCTGATGCTGAAGTGATGAACGAAAGGCTGACTGGTTATTGGGAAGTTAAGAATATTGGAAATAGTCCTGATGGATTAGTAGTTGCTGTTGAATGTAGCGATTTCACCAATTTTGGAATCACTAATCTCGGAGAAAGCGGCGGTGTAGAAAATCTTGGTAGGTCATTTGAAAAACTAAACATTCCAAGAAATGGAACTGTTTTGTTTGAGGTCTGGATGGACATACCGGATGAGGTTCCGATAGCTGCTGAAGCGGTTTTAACCGTTGAAGTTAGGTCATTTAGAGACCCTTCAATTTCCTATATTACGGAGCATTCAACTGAAATTGAAAGAGCTCAACCAAGTCAACCAAATGGTTCAGAAGAGACAAGTGTGTTTAGTGAATTTTTGCAACGCTGGTTACAGACTATATTGATAATTATTGTAAGTATTATAGGCAGTATTTCTGTTGCCTATGCAATTAGGAATAGAATAGAAGCGGACAGGGAACATTATCGAAAAACAAATACTCAGATAACAGTTGAAGAAGAATCGGAAAATTGGATGAAGAAGTTCGAAAAAATAGAGGATTTAGGATCTCCAAATATTAATAGCCCTACCAAAAATATAACCGAATTCCGAAGAGAATTTTTGGAAAAATCTGGAGACCATTCGAGAGCAATCTCCTCTGGACCCGAATCTGAAGTTATTGACAAGGCTGTTGAGACACTTGATGAGTCTCAAGCAGAGGACGCCTTTGCTGACGCTATAGAATTGGCCGATACCTTACAGGATAGCGACTTGATTCATCCCGATAACATGGTATTGGACTTAGACGATTTTGACGAAAAATTAGACTCTCTACGTCGTGGATTGGGTGATGATGAAGACCTTTGAAGTTCCCGCAAGGCTGTGAATGGTAATTGGACTATTGGAGTTGACGAAGCGGGTAGAGGACCAGTGATAGGGCCCTTGGTTGTAGCCGCCCTTGCGATACCTAAGGATGAAATCTCAGAACTATCAAAACTGGGTGTAAAAGATTCAAAGGAAATTTCTCATTCGGAAAGAATTCGAATTAGTAAAGAAATTTCCACATATGTAGAACAAGGAAGATGGAAATCAGGCATTGTTATTTGTAAAGCAAAACGAATTGATCTTAACAGTATATTTTCTGATTTGAATAGCCTTGAAATTGAATTATTTTCAGAAGCGATTTCGGAGACAAACATAGCATCAAAAGATGGAACAATAAAAGCGGATGCATGTGATGTAAACGAAGAACGATTCAGATTAAGGCTTGAATCCGCTCTTGGAGATGGCTGGGATAATTGGAATATACATGCAGAGCATGGTATGGATTCCAAAGATCTCGTTACGGGAGGGGCATCGATACTTGCTAAAGTAACTCGTGACTTTGCTATTCAAGAGATTTCTTCCAGAACTGGGTTAGATGTAGGTTCAGGATATCCGTCTGATCAAAAAACAAGAAAAGCCATTGAAACCTTACTTTCTGACGGCAAAATTCACGATTCAATAAGGTGGAGTTGGGCTACGGTTTCAGATATTTGGGGGAAATTACATGCAACTCCCGTTCCAGTGCGTTCGAAAGATGGAAATTACGTTGTACAATCATCACTTGAGGACTGGAGGGTGTGAGAACCGTCAAATGCATTCATCGGGCCGTAGGCCCGATAGCATGGCTGATTCAGATTGGGATTTGGCGACCATTGAGACGGTTAGGAAGTATGCTATGCAAAACACATTGGAATACAATGGCCAAGGGCAATCAGGTTCGGTTCTTGGACGCCTCCTTGGAGAAAGGGCTGATTTGAGACCACATGCTAAATCACTTAGAACACTAGTTGAAAAGGAGGTGCAGGCAGCGAATCAAATGGCTCAAAATCAGGGCCTTGAATCTGTTAGGGAAGTACTGGCTGCATCTAATCCAGATGCCTTGGAAAGGCAAAAACAACAGAAACGTATCGGACTAAAGCCACTCCCTAATGCAATCGAAGGAGAAGTTATTTTGAGATTTGCACCTAATCCAAATGGGCCTTTAACAATAGGTCACTCTAGAGGCGTTGTAATCAATTCAGAATTTGCTTCAATGTATTCTGGAAAAGTAGTATTACGTTTTGATGATACGGACACTAGAGTCAAACCACCCTTACCAGAGGCATATAATTGGATTGAGGATGAATATGAATGGTTAGTTGGACGGCCTGCAGATGTTACCATCAGGGCCAGCGATAGAATGCCAGTGTACCTTGATTATGCGAGAAAAATGCTTGAGGGTGGTTTTGGTTATGTGTGTAGATGTACAGCTTCAAATTTTAAATCGCTCCGGGATAATTCTACAGCATGCGATTGTAGAGAAAATTCAATTGATGAAAATATCCAAGATTGGAATGCTATGAATGATGGTAAAATTAACGAAGGAGATGCAGTTGTTAGAGTAAAGACGGATTTGGATTTACCTAATCCCGCTCTTCGCGATTGGCCTGCTTTGAGAATACAACATGCGCCACACCCAATGGTTGGTAAATTGTACAAAGTCTGGCCATTGCTGGATTTTCAAAGTGCAGTTGAAGACCATCTGCAAGGAGTGACACATATTGTTCGAGGTAAGGACTTGATGGATTCGACAAGAAAACAGACTTTACTTTACGAGCACTTTGGTTGGAAATATCCTGAAACACTCTACTGGGGGCGAGTTAAAGTTCACGAATTTGGAGGCTTCTCTACATCTGGAATGAGAGAGGATATCAACCAGGGTAAATTCAATGGCTGGGATGATTCTAGATTACCGACCATTTCGGCACTTAGAAGAAGAGGTTTTCAATCTCAAGCGATTAGAGAATTTTGGTTAGATTTAGGTTTGACCCAAAAAGATATTTCAATTTCCATGCAAAACATAGAATCAATTAATTCAACAATTATTGATTCTGATTCTGAAAGACGCTCATTTATTAGGAATCCTCAGAGTTTGAGGCTAGATCCAAATGGGTTTGAAGTGCCAAGTAAATTACAACTTCTCCGACATCCTGATCAGAAAATTGACGGATTTAGACAATGGGAAATGACTGGTGAATTTCTGATTGAGAAAGACGATTACGCCGATGAAATTAGATTAAAGGATTTTGCAGATGTTGCTATCGACGATAACCTAGCAACTATCAATTCCTTCAAGAGAACTGATAAACGAGCGATAGTACATTGGCTGCCAATTAATCATTCTAGGGAAGCGTGCTTAATTACTCCTTCAAATGATGGATTCAAAACCGATGAGGGATTTATTGAGAATATCAATTTAGTCGAAGGAATGATTTTGCAACTTGAGAGAGTTGGATTTGCTAGAATCGAAAAAATTCCTAATAATGGTGCGATAGAATTACTCTATCTGCATAGCTAAATGCAATAGTAAAATTACAATTATCCACTAGTAGATATATTGCTATGAAACCATCGTGAAATGATTCCTTCAAGGGTCGCATTCAAGGCTATTGAGCATGCCAATTGGTAATATGGCACGTAGTCAGAGAGTTGAGGTTGTACTAATTATAGTACTTCTAATGCTAATGAGTATACCATATTCACCAGTAGTAGGTGATGAAGATGGTGCTTGCTGCCCATCTGATGATTTCGATTTATTTTTGCTGGGAAGTGCCGACGATGGGACTCTTTCTCCTTTTGAATCAAAGTTAGATGAGAAATTTGAAAAATTAGTGACTCCATCGATTCAAGGATTAGTGGAAATTGGAAACTGGGAGATAACTTGGGGATTACAAGGAGACTATCCAGATTCAACTTGGGAATTTCGAATACCGTATGAAGTTGAATCCGCCGCTGGGATTCAGGTCAATGCAACGATAGGGGTTAATATCGGGAGTACTTATTTCGAAGGCGATGCTGGGGCTGGCTTATTCCTAACTAATGAAGGTGAAGTGGTAATCCCAATAGAAGTTCTCGCAGGAGAAGTTCGATCAGGAGATAAAATCAAACTTACATTTTCAGTAAGGAGTTTGTCTTTTTCTAGTCCTGGTGATGAGGCAGGAATTCGTTTTGTTTGGGGAACTGATGATTTTAGAGGCAGAATTTCAATGAAATTCCCATTGGTTAGTATCGACATGAAAGAACCCAGTGTTAACGGCAATCTAGTCTATTTTCCGGTTTTACTAAAGTCGGGCTTTGGCGACAGCATGTGGACTGGATCAAGTGGTGGACTGTCGGTGGCGAGTAGTTCCATTGCCGATAGCCCAATAGCCACTCCAACAAATAATGGAGTGGAAGTCACCTTTGCATGGGAGATCCCAGAGACAGCAGAAACTGGAACATATTTTGTTTTATTTCATTTAATTCCGCAGACCTCACTTAGGATTGAAGCAAATCGAACCTACAATATCGAAGCGGGCGATGGAGGTTCTGGCTCTGGTAGTTGGTACCCCGCCACCGAGCCTTTGAGAACTGGTGGGTCGAATCTTAAGATAGATATTGACGCTAAATTTACCGGAGATTCTGTTGAAAGAGAAGTTAACATTGAATTTGATGGAGCAATGTCTCAATGGGTCCGATGGGGATTAGACAACATTGGAAATGAAAGTCTTTCATCTAACAGTTGGTGGCGGAATCTTCGTACATATTCGGATAATATTCCAAGTTCAGAATACAATAATGGGCAAGTTGATGATTCAGAAATTTTGGCCTTAAACAGCCATTTGGTTGGTTCCGCTTCAGACTTGAAATCATTTTTCTCGAATGGACTATACCTTGATGCTGAATCAATTTTCGGAGTTGACCCCGTTAATTTCGGGCCCACAGAAATCACTATCGACATGGGCCACACCAGAGCTTTCAGTTCCGAAAGTGTGGCGATTAGAATAGATACCTCCCACGAAGTTAATCCCGGAGAAAGGCAGCAATTGATTGAGTCATTCATTAGACCAAGCCAAGATGATCTGTATAATGTTGTGACACTAAACGTCGAAATTCGTTCAACTGCTTTGCAAGGCCTTGGCGGGGTTGCAGCAGAAGATATCGAAGCAAAGCACAGACGATGGATTTTATTGGAAACTGTTACAATCGACGAAGATGAAATTGACCCTGATTCTTCCTTCCGAGTTGAGTTTGTACCTAGTGGTGGGGCTCTTTATTCCCCTCTTGTCTCCGCTATGGTATCTGTATTTATGCTAGTTCTCGCTTTAGGACTGGGTATGTTTTTGACAAGAAAGAGAGCAAGAGTTCCTTCTATGCTGACTGTTGTCGTTCTTGGAGGATTATCATTGACATTATACGTATTAGGTTTAGACCTACCCTTTGTTTTGGGGGTAGTTTCTTCCAGTATGCTATTGGTTTTCCCTGTAGCTTTGGTCTCGCCTAGAACCGATTATTCACAAAGAATGGCTGAAGGTAATGGACCAAGCGCACGCGTTAATTGTCCGAATTGTGGGGCCTCTAACCCTGTAGAATCTGAAGTACGACCACTAAGGTTGGAATGCATAGGCTGTGAATCTACCCTACGATTAGAATGAGAGTTCAGTCAGACTGAACCCTGCCAGTAGAAATTAGTGAATCAACAAGTGTATTTGATGCTTCAATTGCTGGAGCCTCTTTCCATAGCCTAGCCGCTCGTAAAATTTCAGAGGCTAAATCACTGTCCCAATTTCTACCAACCACCCTGTGCCAACCAAGTTCTTCCATTCTTGCAGTCGAGGGTGTTGAACGAGAGAGAGCAGGGCGCATTAGATGAGAGAGGGTCCTCGCTCTTCCTTCATTATCTAGTTCAGGCCATTTTGAGGAAATAGCTACCAGAGCTAATTCCTCCACCCAAGGAGTATTGGATAATTCAATAGAAGAAACCTCTGGCATTGCAACTATTTTTACGGTTCCTTCGTCCATCAAAGTATCTCTCAGAGAAGTAAAGACTGGATCATATGTCGTATCCAATGCAGAATTTATCCAATTACCAGAAATTAACCAAGGTCGCAATCTTCTGACCCTGGCACCATTGGGAGCCAGTGATTGGGCAATAGCATGGGACTGTGTTACTGTAGTCAATGGCCCCCGAAGTGAAGCTCCTGACGAAGAAACCAAACCATCAACTAGTGCTGTCTCCAACCTTAGCCTTGGGGGTTCGGCGGTATAACTTGGACCTGATATTTGGGCTGGACCCACCACATGAATCCATGATCCTTCGGAAGGCGATTCAAGCTTGAAGCGGCGTCTGTAGGGAATCCCTAAATCTAGTAATGCAGCTTCGATTGGAGCGATTGAAAGTGCTCCAATAAGGGAAGGTGCTGCTAGAAGCATAATTGTGCCATTGTAAACTCGCAAATCTGTAACTGATTGCTTTAGTATAGGTGCAACTGTTGAGAATGGTTCTGACTCAAGCAGAGGCTTCATCGACCTTGCTCAGTGGTGGTGGTTAAAATTTTCATCGCCTAGCGATTATGTAAAAGGTGATTAAAAATAGTGAGATTTATTCTACCATCAATCGGAGCTGATCTCGTTTGTACACCCAATCGGAGTCTAACTTCCCAGTATTTCTGTAGTATCTTGCAAGTCTACGAATTCTAGACTCTGTTAATTCGAGTTGACGGCGGTTATGCAAATCTTTGTGGTTAGCATCTAGATGATCAATCATTCTTAGTGCTTGACGCATCAAATTCATCATGTCCTCTGGATATCTGCCACCGATTCCATTCCTTTCCAGAGTTTCTGCAATTCTCTCACCTGTTACCAATCTTACATCGGGAACAGCGTGCTGATCGCGAAGTATGGTTCCAATCATTGCAGTAGAATTACCTTCCCCTGATAATTTGAGAATTAAATCCTCGACCGCTTTCTTATCAGATTCTGACCAATCGGGCGCGGAGGAAATATTTGGCTTATCAGAGCCACTTTTTCCTTTCCCTTTACTATGCATTCGTGCCACTTTGGTCACCTCAAGCGGCCTGCCGACCTACTCCCCCTCTTTAATCGCTACGCATATCACCCAAAGGGTGTAATCATCATAATCGGTGTTTTGCTTTGGCCAATCTACCCGGTCCGTTAGGCCATTCCCATCCTGCCGCTTCTGCTCGGGCACTACCAATCAGCTCGCCGTCTTGGAAGACAAGAAGTTCATCACCAATGCAAATGTTCTCATCAGCACTCTGGACATTACTTGAGAATAAATCCCCTCGCCAGTCAAAATCGGAACTCAATACTACACGTCCTAAAGCCCCGCATGAATCCAATATCGGCAGGGCTGCCTTTGAAAATGAAAAACGGCCTGAACGGGGATTCCAAAGTGCCATTTGAATTCGATTTTTCTCGATGCGAAATATCGGAGGTCTACCACTTACTTTCGTACCCTCTAACCAGTCATCAGTTCCGTGTTGAAATCTTGAGAGTGCCTTCAATTTCTCAAGTCGATGCAGGCTTTCTTTAACGTTCTTTATATCAAGATCATCGATGGCATTTTCTACCGCTTGATTAAGCCTATCTAATGAATCATGAGAGCCTGCGGATTCACTTTTTCGAGTATCAGTCACCTGAATTCCTTCGAATTCTAAATTGATTCCAGAATGGTTTATGATTCTCGAAAAACCATTACGCCGGGAGTACAATTCCACCATTTCACGAATATACTTCAATTCATCAGCGTCCCAATCCCCTGTCACAGGAATATCGTAATGTGCAGCAGGCCAAATGTCTTCTAATTCTCTGGGAACTAATCCCAAAGGAGCTGTGACCATTACCTCATGAATGCCTCTCGTTGGGATTGCTCGTTGAAATCTACGGTGCGACTTAGACAAACGATACGGTTTTTGAGCAGAACAAGGCAGAAGAAGCATTACTTTTCTTTGATGATTTGGAGGAGTGTGGGTAGTAGAAACTCGTCGTCTCCAATCTTGGATGAGAGGGTCATCTCGACTAATATGAGAATAGCAAAGAAGATTTCTTCCTTGAGGGACTACGCATTCTAAAGAGGCTGAACCTGCAGATTTTGCAGCCAATTCTGTCATTATGGAGTCATGCCTACGTAATCTTTCTACCGACCTTGGACTAGTTAGCGCTTGACGCTCAGCAAGTTGTCTGATTGTCCCATTTCTGATTGCTGAACGTGTAGCTGCCAAAGCTCTCTTCCATGCTTCAATTTGAGTTTGTAAATCCGTCTTTTCACCCAAAATAGTATCAGGTTCTCTAGGCCCATCTTCAGTCAGTAAAATACCACGACCAACCGCTTCATGAGATCTTGAAAGGTCGAATAAATCAACACCCATCCAACTAAGCAATGCGCAATTATCAGGACCTCCTATACCTGGCGTCCAGATTAAAGAGGTAGGGAATCTACGTCTAAGTGTATCAAGAGCCTCAATTAGTCGGCCTGGGCGCTCAGCAAGTTGAGGGGCATCAATTAGGGCAATTACTGAAGGTTCCAATTTTTCATCTAGTAGGTTTGAATCATGATGTAAGGCCTGCCAAGAAACTGGCAAAAATTGAATCCCCTTAGGACTTACACCACTATCTGATTCATCTAAGCTAGAAGGTAGGATTAGACCCTCTACTGAATTCCAGCATTCTAATTCGCCGAAAGGAAAACATAAATCATCTAAAACTTGTATTGATATTGTCGCTGGAATAGTATTCGAATATCGTTGAAACTGAAATGCTGCGACAGATAAAGGCAAATTAGGATCATCCGAAGATAAAACCAAACCGGGTGTCCAAGATGACGGTGATGCCCTATCGCCAAGAGAAAAAATGCGTGCAAAACGATTTCTTGCAGCGATGCCACGGGCAAGTGGCCGCTCTGCTGCCTCCTCTTTCATTAGTCTCTCTAATGAAGCAGTCCGCTTGAAGGATTCTAAGGGAGAAGCCGTCCCGTAGGAACGTGAGGCGTACATCAACCGTGGTTATGGTCGTGTTAATTGCCACCTTAGGAGGTTCGTTCTCGGCCACATCTCAGGATGCTCAAGAAACCATTTATCTCATGGATAATGAGCAATATTTTCAAGAAACTCTCCCAGTTTACATCGAAATAACTTGTCAAAAATTATCCTGTTCTGGTTTGCAACTGAAAGTTTTTAGCGAGTATGGAAATTATACGGTTTCAGATACACATGAGATTCAACTCTCATACCTAGCACAAGGTAATGTTAGCCTACAGTTAACTGCAAATTCTGGAACTACATTAGAACATCTAACGATAAAAATGACTGAGTCAATAAATCAGGATTCAAATGTGGTTTTCAAAGAAGAGATGGATTGGCTAGATAATGTCCCGAGTCCAGGGATAAATGTAGAACAGAGAATAGTTGATTCAAATCTGGTTTGTCCGATTGACACGTGTAAATCTCCCGTTTTTTCAAATACCCATTGGATAGTTGGTATCCTTGAGGATGACGCAGACAGAGATTCAATACAAATCCAGGGCAATTTAGGAGATATCATCCACATGCCCTCACCACTAATGCCCAATTCTGTCGAATTGGAATTTTGGATTCGGAATGATACAAGTAAAACCCTACTAAATGATATAGAGGAAAGAGAAAATGGTGATTTCCTTTTCGAATATCCAGATAAAGGAGAACTTTGGCTTAGACTTAAGCAACTACCTGAATCTAGTTTAGCTACCTACGAACTGTATATTTTCACATTTTCAGAGCAATTTGAGAGTTCGTGGGGTGAATTATCAAGCTTATGGGGTGAACATCAACCTCTATCATTCCCCAATGAAACAGAAAGGTTCACAGGATGGATTTCATCTGTAGACTTAGAGGGAGATTCAATCCGTATACAGGCGGCTAGTAGAATGGGCCTGATTTTGAATTGTTCTGATAGGTTTGGACAAGTAAATTTCCAAGTTCTTCTATTATCACACAATGAATCATTTTCACCTGTTGAGGAAAACTGTTCGAGCCCTGTCTTAACCAATGTGGATACTGAATCTATTGAGATTCGTATTACCTCTGACTCCCTTGCGGAGTGGAGTATTGGTGTGATTGAGAATCCAGAAGGAGACGCTGGGGCAATGGGTGATGCTCCTGATAAACTTTGGACGATTGAGGATGATCTAACAAAATGGCCTATATTATCGACAAATAATAGTGTATCAGCGACGATGGCCTCGGATGAATCCGTTGATGTTTTTTCCTTTGAAGTGACGTCAGTAAACGGTTCTCGATTACATATTGATTATGACTATTCGCAACCAGTAAGTTATCAGATTTTAATTTTAAATCAAGAATCTGGGTTAATAATTAACACTTCAAAGGGAGGGTTGATTGACGCTCCTACTGGAATTCATGCCATCAGAGTTGAAAAAATTGGTGAGAGGAGTTTGACATATTATGATTTCACATTAGTCAATAATGGAGAAGTTATCGAAGAAAAGCAAGATACATTTACTGATCAATCTAGTTTATTTGCAAATTATTACATATTTGCTGGATTATTTCTTCTTGCCCCTGCAATGTTGGTTTTATTTTGGAATCGTAATCGGTGGAGAGATGGATTATACCATATAGAAATTGAACAACATGAACTTCGAAGATTAAGGCGATTACGAGAGAGACTCACGAATCTATTGGAAAAAGATGACTTGAATGAGCAAGTAATCGACTCGGCATTACACCAATTGGGTGACAGCCCATGGCAAGCTGTAGTAGAAGATTGGGGGGCACCATTGCTTAGGCACAATACAAAACAAATTGAAATATGTGCCTGGAAAATTTTGGACGGTGCCACATCTTTACTGATTGGTATTAGGGTGGCGGAATCGCCTTGGGAGTTAGCAGCTATGAGGGTTTATGCTCCTGAAGGAGCAAATGTTAGTATCGTCCAAGTGTCGCCTCAGCATCTATTCAACGGGGATGAAATTTTCTTGGATACTTTAGGACCGAATAGCAAAACTTTCCTCAAATTGGCAGTAGAGGGACAGCCATCTAATATTGGTTTCCATCTTTCTGGCCTGGTGGATGGAGAACCACTAGCCGCAGTTCCAAATAAAGCAATTGATTGGTCATGACCGCCGTCTATTTCTGGCTTCTTCGATAATATTTTCAGTAATCGATTTTTTACTACCCAATTCCTCTCTTAACTCTTCTAATCGCTTTTTTGTAGTACGCGAAACTTTCTCCGGCATTGATAGTTTAAGCAGGACCATAACTGCACCTCTGCCCCGTTTCCCTCTTGGAAATGGTAATCCACGATTTAGAATAGTAATTGTTTCCCCTGGTTTTGAGCCAGATTTTATGTTGACTTTCAAGGGGGAACCATCGATGTGGGGAAACTCAACATTAGCACCTAGTAGTAAATCGATATAACTCACAGGAAGCGCCATCAATAAGTCTGAACCATCTCTTTCGAACCATTCATGTTCTTCTACCATAATTTCAATGTATAAATTTCCAGGACTTCCATTTTGATGTCTCGGAGATTCGCCATGACCGCTCAATCTCAATCTTGTCCCACTATCAATTCCTGCTGGAACAGAGAATTTTACTTTCTTCGATTGCTTTGCTCTACCTTCACCTGAACATGATTTACATGGATTTTGAATGATTTTTCCTTCTCCGCCACAGGCACCACAATCTTGAGTCACTTGTTGTTGGAAAGGGCCTATTCTTTCTATTCTAGTGAGACGCCCCCTACCATCGCAGGTTGGGCATATTCTTACTCCCTCTGGAGTTTCTGAACCAATACCATCACAACTCGTGCAATGAGTTAGTACTTCAATATCTAATTCATCATCAATCCCATTATAGGCATCTTGGAAGGTTATGTCGTGTCGAATAAGTAAATCCGCACCCCTAGAGGACCTTTGTCGACCGCCGCCGCCAAATAATGATGAGAAAATAGAATCAAAACCACCTCCAAACAAGTCATCAATACTTATGTTGACTCCTTGGAATCCCCCAGAACCCCAAGGGGAACCACCAGGTCGTTCGTGCCCAAACATGTCGTACTTTCTCCTTTCATCAGGATTAGAAAGTATAGCATATGCTTCCTGAACTTCCTTGAAACGTGCTTCTGCATCAGGTTCATCAGGATTCTTATCAGGATGGAATTTTCTGGCCTTTGAACGGAAGGCCTTCTTTAGGTCTGATTCAGATGCTTTCTTGTCAACACCCAATACTTCGTAGTAATCCCTCTTCTGACTCAAGCAACCACCACATATGATACCCAACAAGCACCTGTTTTCAACCCATTGGATTGCTCAGAGAAAAGCACCACAACCAGTACAGTATGCGGTTCCACTATTATTGACAGCACCACACTCTTTACAGGAGATTACAGATCTATCCTTTGTAGAAGGTTTAGTTGAAGACCATTGATTTCCTTCCTCAATATCCCAATTAGTTTGATTACTTGACTTAGCCGATTTTTTACTAGCGATTTTTTCTGCTTTGGCAGCAGCCCTAGCAGCAGCTTTCTCTGCTTTCAGGGCTGCCTTGGCCTGCTTTGCAGCTTGTTTTTTCTCCTTTCTCTCTAACTTAGCAGCATTTTTTTCCCTACGAGCCAATTCTTTTGCGAGTCTACGCTTAGCTGAAGTTTCTGCACTGGAACTTAACGAACTGGTCTGCTTTTCAGAAACTTCTGAATCTGTCGAATCTATCTGCAAATCACTAGCAATTCCTTCTACTTGAACATCTACATTCATTCGAGTATCTTCGGAATCTAATTCAATTTCATTTCCTTCCTTATTCAAATCGGAGATACGTCCACTCATTCTTTGTTGGATTCGTGAACCCGACCGTCCTTTCGGTTTTATTTGCGCCTGTGCCTCTAACCGTTCCAAAGCCGCATCCCCTCGCCCCCAGAGACCCTTATCTTCCATTTTGTACATTTTTGAAAGGCCTTTGATTGCACTAGACCGGTGGTATTCATGGTCTTCAACCACTCTGTATTTTAGGTACATGATTATTCCCAAAATTATTGCTGAGGAGTGAATTACGACTTGAGCAATAATATCCTCTACCAGTAATTCTTCGATATTGGGTAGGCCAAATCTCAAGGCGACAACACAGACTGTTGGAGCAAAAAGCAAAGCCATGCTCATCAGCGGAGAACGCTCTGCCATGATAAGGCCCCCTAAATCCAAGGTTTGAATCATTCGTGATATTGTGAGACACATATACCATAGATATCATGACCTTCCTTTGACCCGAGAATATTGTGGAACCAATAATTACCGTATCTAGTGTAGTAGAAACTCACGAGGATTTCTCTATGGTTCATCGTGCGGTTACAACATTGTTTCCGGATTGGGATTGTACAAATTCTCGATCAAAACAAGAATACCCAGTTATTCGCGAAGCAAAAATTCTTATTGGAAATTCAGAATCACTGTCATCGGTAATTGAGAATTGTAGAAATAATCGTATTTTGGATACTGCCCTTGATGCAATGACTTTGAATTTAATTGATGATTGTACAAGTTTTTTCCTCTCCCGACAAGCGGCTTTTGTTGGAAAGGTATCATTTGTTATAGACGAGGCACCGATGGGAGGAGTAATCGAAATAGGTTTGCAAGGAGACAACCTTGGATTGTGGTTAGAGCAACAAACTTGGCATGAAGGCAGAAATAGCATACCTAGAACTGTTGGAGATGATTTACAGATGGAGAATGATGGAACTCCTAAGGAATGGTTTGATAATAAGGGTAGGAGAACCATAAAATTGGACTAATTCCTTGGGATTCCTGACTTCATCCATTTTTCAATTAGAGGTTTGTCTGCAGGTAACCATTTCACTGAATCTAAAGATTTTTGATCTAACCACTTGATAACGTCATGTTCGATTGGAATTATTGCATTAGAGTCAACTATCCCACAATCCCAGATATACAATGATACAAATCTATCTTCGTATTCATGATTTATTGTAGCCACCTTACTCTTTGGATTGACATGGATTCCTAATTCTTCAGAAATTTCTCTTCTTAGAGCCGTTTCTTCCGATTCTCCGGGGTCGATCTTTCCACCAGGAAATTCCCACCACCCTCCCCAAACATCCTCTGGAGGTCTACGACAGGATAAAATACGATTTTTTGAATCAAATAATAGAGCCCCCACTACTCTTAATGTTGGCTTAATTGCAAGTATTTGGATTATACGAGATATTACTTCGATTTGTCGTTCTATGTCAATTTCCTCTTCGGGAGGTAAGTGGATAAATATCGCAGGGATTCTTAGATTGTTTGATTCTATAGAATTAAGCGTTCTAAAAAAAGTTTCATTACAGACAAAAGAACCTGCATTTTCACTCCATTGCACATCTTCTTCTTCCTCAAATTCCTCATCTAAAATATGCTTAGAAACTGTAGTTTGATATTTTGGAGGAGCATCTTTCAGTATTTCTTCATTAGATATCCTTCCAGAATTATCTGCTATTGAAAAGTCCGATTTATTATGGGCCCAACGCTCCATAGAAATTATTTTCCTTGATTCGGCTAGACCCATTTGAATAATTGCGTCATATTTTTCACCATTTTGAATTTTTTCTGATACTTTATGTGAGCCCGCTTCATCGCAGCTTAACAGCAAGGGCTCGATAGAAATTCCAGATATTACTCTGGATTGTAAAATCGTCATCACTTTATTGGAAACATTCACCTTATTCCTACCGAAGGCAGGGAAGGAGGTCAGCAGAACCCTCTTTTCCACAGCCGACCGAATAACTGTCGGTAGTTGTGTTTTGCGTGCACGAAGCATCGTCAGATTCATTCGCCCTATGCTTTGCCAAAGGTCAATGGCAAGCGATTATGTCGTGCAGGTCGTCGAAGACGATGTTGACGACACAGGGCCTCTGGGTGTTGTAAGAGTCATCTGGTACGAAATCAGTGGGGGAATCGGCCCATGGGGTGCACTTAGGCCATTAATTGCTATAATATTAGCATTGATTCCCTTCTTTTTCATCGGACAACACTTTAATCGACAACATCGTAAAGCTGCTAGTTGGTTTGCTGTACAATTCCCGCTTATCCTCACCATAGTGTTATGGCCTGTTCTGTATTTTTGGTCAATCGGAGATGCTTGGTGGGTTTCAAGTGGTATAGTCGCTAGAACAGAATCTAGGTAGGTTGCGTAATGGTGGAAAACATTGTCAATATTGCCGGGTATAGATTTGTAGATTTACCCGACCGAGACGAACTTCGAGAACCTTTCAAATCAGTCTGTGACGACTTCGGTTTACTCGGAACGATATTGCTTAGTCATGAAGGAATAAACTTCTTCCTATCAGGTAGTCAATCTTCAATTGATTTATTCATCGAATATCTAGAAAAGGATTTACGATTCATCAACATTCCACTAAAAATCTCTTACAGCGAAAGAATGTCGTTTCGGAGAATGAATGTGAGATTGAAAAAAGAAATCATTTCTCTTGGACTAGATTCAATAAGGCCGTCTGAATCTACTGGTGAATCAATTTCCCCCTCTACTTTCAAATCTTGGTTAGACGAAGGTAGAGAAATTGTCGTCCTAGACACTAGAAATGATTACGAGGTTCGTTTAGGTACTTTCGAAGGAGCGGTAGGCCTCAATTTATCGACATTCAGGGCATTTCCGGATGCTATTGCAAAGTCTGAAATTGACAAAAATCAGACTGTAGTAATGTTCTGTACAGGCGGCATCCGTTGTGAAAAAGCTAGTTCGGTTATGATGCAACAAGGATGGTCGGACGTCAGACAATTGGAAGGAGGTATTCTTGGTTACTTTGAAGAGGTTGGCGGAGAACATTGGAATGGCGATTGTTTCGTTTTTGACCGAAGGGTAGCCGTTGATCCTGCACTTGAGGAGACTACAACCCAAATGTGTTGGGCGTGTAGAGAACCATTAACTGAAGAAGAGATGCAAAGTGAACAATATGAGATTGCTAGGTCCTGTCCGTATTGTATTGAAGAGACTAGAACCCTTCAGGGAGCTCCATTGGACTAAATAAATGACCAGGGCTTGTGGCTTCAGCCATCTGAATTCTGAGGCGCATTTCCCAATCACGAAGTAAGGTAATTACAGATGAGAACGGTATTTCTGCGCCATTAATAATCACTCTAATCATAGTGTCAAGTATATCCATCCTATCTTCATCCAGTGTACCTAGAAGCTTATCCAAAGGAAAGGAGTCAATTGTTGGAGTATTGTATTTCTGGTCTATTTCCCAGGGTTGTGAAATATTATCCGGTAATTTTTCACCACTCTTGGAAGCAGTACGATTTAATGATTCGAGTAAAGTACGGATATATTTTGAAACTACCAATGAAACCTCAATTACAGGTAAATTATATTGCTTAACGAAGTTAACCATATTTTCCTGGAGGAATAGTAATCTTTCTTCTACAGGGGAATCAGGATCAGGGATTTTGGTATTCTCATCCAAAGATATCACCGAAAATCTGCCTCTAGGAGAAATCAATAGACCTCGTGTCATATCTCATCGGTGAGCCGCTATCTCCCCAGACGCCATCGATAATGTCATCATTGATTTCAAACCAATCATTGTACCAGTCACCATCTGAGTCCCAATTGGTAGGATCAGTACCGTCTGCAAAATTATCCCCGTCTATATCTATATTCCACCATCCATAGACATACTCCCCTAGGCCTATATTGGGCAGATGGTATTGGTCTCCTGCAAATCTATTGTAAGAATCTGCCCACACCCCATTGACTAATATTTGGTCATCGTTGGTATTGAGTACTTGATAATCCAAATCGTTGTCGACAATAATTAATGTGTATAACTGATTTGAATTATAAGAACCATCTTCATTTGCAACAGCGTACATTTGGAAATAATTTGTTGTGATTCCTGAACTGCCTGAACAAAGACCTAGTAGTGATTCTCTTAGTTGCCACCACTCAACAACTATGTTTCCATAACAATCCACGAGATTCGCCTGCCGAACTAATTGTGGAGAGGATAGTGTAGCATTTGAAATACCATAATACTCTTGGAAGTTATTGTATGGGATATAGACACAATTACCTCCAGTACAGTCCCAACCTCCATCATTGTCAGCATCTTGTCCCGCATCAGATGGGTCGGTCGCATCATGAGTAAACCAAGTCCATTCAAGATTTGGTCTACCAATTACCCCACCATTGACAGTAACCGGCTTCAAAACACTGGGGGTAACCTGATACCAATCTACTGATATTTTGAGATATGATGACCAATTATCATTGGTTTCATTCCAACCTCTAAAGTACTCATAAAAATCAGGCATCATATCGCCATCAGTATCATTGTCCAGGGGATTAGTTCCATATTTGAATACCTCTCGACCATCTGAAAGATTCAGATTTTGAATATAATCAACCACTAACCCACCATTAAATACTGGCTCCATGACGTTTGAGTCTTCATCGCTATCCAATTTAAGCGGATGAGTTCCGTTGTTAAATTCCATGATATTTGTGAAAAACAATTCGGTATTAGATTGTGGAATTTGATCAATTGAAGGTGCTAAAGTGAATTCTCTGTTATTCCATACACCTTGTTCGGCTGGTGTATCAAATTGTGTTCTATCGTACCAACCATCTGCATCCGGATCATAGTTCACATCCAAAGGATTTAGAGGATTGAGAGACCAGCGATAATCGTTTATTGGTAACCATTCGCCGTAAATTGAATAGCAGAATTCCCACCCATCTGGTAGTCCATCACTGTCCGAATCAAAATTTGTTGGATCAGATACACCTGCTAAACTGATGTTAAAATTATCAGAATCTATCGAATTTATCAGACCTGCTCTATCACTAGATTTCGTATCCTTGGTGGAAAATAAGACCCAGAGTCTATCATTTGCTGCTGGTTCACTCATGGCTTTTTCGTCCATGTATGCGTTTATCGTATCTTGACCATAAGATACCAATCCTGTGCCGTTTGGTATCGTATCAATTGCAGATCTCTTACCATATACTCGGGCATCATATTCTGCAAGGTTGTCGTATGATTCTGAGTCTGAAATCACCCCATCTCCATTACAATCAAAAGAATCATCGTCACTATCTTCATGAATATCAACATCGGTAAGTGGGTTCATAGTCCATATGTTATCTTCTAAATTCCATTCTGTAAACCAATACTCGTATCCATCACTCATACCGTCCCTATCGGTATCATCAGAATTTGGATCTGTAATTCCCAATAAGGCCAGTAACAATGGTTTAGCCGGTTCACCATCTTGCCAATCATTAAATTGCTGAAGAGCTATGTCCGCCCTACCTTCTTTATTGAAAAGAATTCTATACACTCTGTTAACTGCCTCATTAGGGTCCAGTGTTTCTGCTTCTTCCCACATTCTAGGGGCATCCGGAGGCGATAAACCCCCATTTTGTGGGTTTTTATTGGTTAGGTTCAACTCAACAAGATCGGTTATACCATCTCTATCAGAATCATAATTTCCATCCCCGGCAATAAGTGGGTTTAATGTCCAGGTTTCATCCGTCATATTCCATCGAGTGAACATCAGTTCTATACCGTCAAGAAGGCCGTCACCATCGGTATCAGGTTCGTTGGGATTTGCTGTATATCCACTTTGTTGAATATCTTCTTGGCTAAGGAAAGTACCGAAAGATAGTGTAGATTCCGCGGATAACCAAGGTGTTGCAAGTGACTCACCTCCTACATTCAAAAGATAAAATTGGGGAACTGTAGTAAGGCCATCTATTTCACTTAAGTTGCCATCGATGACGTTGTATTCTTCCCAATTATTCATTCCATCTCCATCAGGGTCTCCAACTTGATCTCGTTCATCTACTGGATTAAGAGTCCAAGATTCATCGAATAAACTCCATCGAGCGTGATAAAATTCCCATCCATCAGGCATTCCATCTCCGTCTGAATCTGAAGCCAAAGGGTTAGAAGATCCAACATCCTCAGTAGTAGTTCCGTTGATTAAACTACGATATGCAGTACTGGTTTCGGCTCCAAAAGAGGACCCTGCAAAGCCCTGCCAAGAATCATGAGTCAGAAGAGTAGTGAAATTATCGGGGAAATTTAATCCGGATGCTGTTGAGTCTGAAAAAATAATTTGATCTTTTAGATGATATTCAAGCCAATTTACAAGACTCTCATTTAATTCTAGAATTCCGTCATGGTTCACGTCAAACCCATCCCCATCTGGATTATTGAGTGCATCAGAACCATTCAATGGATTGATTCCTCGGTTATTTCGGCCCCATGTACATTGGTAACGCGCCTCCCATCCATCAGGTAAAGAGTCGCCATCAGAATCTGGATTATTAGGGTCTGTCTTCGTCCAACTTTGCGCCGCACTAGCGTTTTCACCATGTGTAGGAAGTCCTTCAATCAGGACAGTTTCTAACAGATTACCCCACATATATTCACAGAGATTATCCAAACCATCACCATCTGCATCCATAGTTGCATCTGATGGATCTCTAGGATCTAGAGTCCAAAAATTCCCCCCAGTATACACATCACCAATCCATCTGCGATGTTCAATCTCCCATCCATCTGGCATACCATCGCCATCAGTATCTTTACTGGTCGGGTCGGTTGGTCCGTCAGTTCCACCTCCTGCACCGGAATTTAACCACCCAGATAGTTGAACATCCAATGCTGCTTCTCCAAGAGAATCATCGCAGATATATTCCTCGTTTAGATAATGGCAAGAGAAATCAGTGGAATCGGTGAACCACCCCCAATATTCCTGCCCATCGGTTAATCCATCTCCATCTGTATCGATATTTCTGGGATCTGTGCCATTAAAACCTCCCAAGCTCGTATTTACGAACCTGTACTCATCGAGGTTAGTCCATTCTCTATTGAAGGTGATATCACTTGTTTCAAAATTAACTCCATCCGAATCGGCATCTCGATATCTATCGTAAGGATCTGTTGGGTCTAGACCATAAGCGAATTCCCATCCATCAGGCATTCCGTCCAAATCTGAATCTATTGATTGTGGGTTAATTGGCATTATATTCATATATATTCCAGGAGATACCCCCGCGAAGATATATGGTATTCCTTCTTCAATGAAATTTGTTATTGAAGTGACAAGTCCAGGGATTTTTGATTGGTTTTCGTAGATCCCCAATACTCCTTGAGAACCACCTTCAAGCGCCCATAATCCATCTCTTGACCCAAGCAATACGCGCCCATCAATTGCATGAATTGAATGGATGTCGTTAGCACCTTCCTCCCAGCGTTCTAGATTAAACATACGGTCTGTATCGAAAGACTGTTTCGGGAGCCCTACAAATAAATCTAAGTCTATCAGATGCAATCCTCCAGGTGTTCCAAACCAAATTCCGGTCACCTCCTCCAATGAGCCATCTGCCGCAATTGGACCTGCTAATTCCATGACATTAACAACAGCGGATTTCGATTGATTAAGTATATCTGCAAATTGAACGTATTCCTCCGCATTTTCAGTTGTATAGATCCAGAATGGTTGGCCTACGGATGTAGTACCATCTGTTGTATCCCAACGAATTAATCCACTGTCTGTTCCCACAAGCATCATCGGGCCTCTACCTGACATTGGAACATGAATTACTTCAGTGAATGACCCCCCCACCTGGTCTAACATATCTGTAAGTTCACTAATTGCAAGTGCTTCACTAAAATCTGGATTACCTGATCCCGAGGAGGGTTCAGAGATTGTAATTGTCCACGCTTTAGAACCCTCTCCGAGTAAAATCAAATCTAAGTCTCCACTACCTGTTTCTAATTTCTCAATAACGCCTATTTTCCCAATGTCTGAATTGGAAAGAGATTCCATTTTCGGTAAACCATTTTCAAGGATTAATGAATGAAGCCCGTGATTAGTACCTAAGATGAGGAAATCCTCTGAGGAGGGGCTCCAACGCAACATAGTAAACATCTCAATCCCGCTAGGCAACTCATAAGTCGATGAAGTTTCACTGAATGGATCAATTGCAGTAATTCCATATGCGGATCCAACTAATAATCGATTTCTTGCATCATCAGAGAGAACCGTGTGAACTCTACCATCTACCAACATGGGGTCAGTACCTTGGTCAAAAATCATCAAATCTGATTCACCATCAAGTTGTGCTCCCTTTAATCCTGGTCGTACCCAATGACCACTATCTAAGTGAATCATGTATTCTTCGTAATTACTGAATGCCTCACCCCATTGAGCAGTGTAAATTGAGGAATCGGGTATAATAAATCCGTCTCTGTCTATATCCCATCCATCCGAGTCTGAATCGGTTGTGGCGTCGCTAGCATTTCTTGGATCTAATCCGTAATAGGCTTCCCAACCATCTGGAATTCCATCACCCGGTACTGCAAGACTTGTGGGTATCAATTCACTCCAAGCATAGTAATCAGAGTCTATTCTACGCGGATCACTTCCCAGCCATCCATCATCGCCAGTTGGTCTTACAACCTCGTTTTGACAGGCATCGGGATGCAGATTAGGCATCTTTCCTGAACACCATAATCCATCTCTTTCTGTAAGCCAATCACTAGGAGAACCAAACCAATATTCTTCAGAATTAGTATAACGCTCGTCTAGGTCTATTTCACCGTCTCGATTAACGTCAAATCCATCTCCACAGCCCCATTCACTAGCTTGTTCGATACATAAGTCAGCATCCTCTATTGCATCTGAATCGTCTAATGGGTCAAAATACAAGCAAACCCATTCACTAGTTGCCTGATTTTGATAGCCGGCCCCACCCTCAGTGCACATGTAAATTTCGTATCCATCGGGAAGACCATCTCCATCCGTATCGGATTCCCTTGGGTCAAGGTATTCTCTATATCCTGACTCGGTTTCATCTGGTGATTTACCAGTTAATGAAAGTCGTTCTGTGAAGCAAGTGTCCAAAGTCCACGGCCAGCAATACTCCATCAATGCACTAGCACCATCTCTGTCAAAATCAGTAATATTAT
Organism: Methanobacteriota archaeon; assembly: GCA_002708385.1. Classification (GTDB taxonomy): domain Archaea; phylum Thermoplasmatota; class Poseidoniia; order Poseidoniales; family Thalassarchaeaceae; genus MGIIb-O1. Next base: position 37,051 of record PANM01000004.1, read on the forward strand.
CAGAACCATTCATCGGGTCCAAACCTTCGACCACTACAATTCCAAATGGAGTTTCTATTACTCTCGATTCACCGTAAATAACCTCATGAATATCTGGTATCAAATCTTCATCTTGATCGACAGCCATAGGGCCTGTGCCAGGTACGTCGGGAGGGTCTACGGAGGATACCGGAGCCTGCGGACGTGTTTGTGAAACAAAAACCAGACTGCTAAGAATCAATAAAGTGACAAGAAAAGCAGTCTGCTTACGTCGCATGGTATGACCTCCGGTGACCAATCCAAAGCGCTCTTGCCTAACTTATGACGGTGATGGAGCGTCGTTCGGACAATTAGAACAAAATATACCATCAATGCCCAACCTGGCTAGAAATAAAATATGTCAATTTGAATGGATTTATGTTTGGATTAGGGTCTTATTCAAGACCCCTCTCTTACCCCATAAACTTAGATTCAATGACATTAGAGATTACTCATCTTGGTAGTGGTAGTCGAGGTAATTCCACGTTACTATCGACAGAGGACACAAAGGTCATCGTTGACTGTGGTTTTTCATTGAAACAAATGGAACATAGACTTGATTTAGTCGGCGTTGAACCCTCTTCAATAGAGGCTATTATTGTAACTCATCATCATGGCGACCATTCAAAATCAGCTTCAAAGGCATCAAAAAAATGGAATGCTAGATTATATTCAAATCTTGAAACATGTATTAGATTGGGTTTAGAACCAATTTCAGAAGTAAGGACATTTGAAGGGTTGGAAAGATTACATATTTCCGAAAGCCTGAGTTTACTTCCGGTATCTGTCCCTCATGATGACGCAGACAACGTAGCCATCATAGCAAGCAATGGAGAGGGTAAGAGAGCCGCCATAGTTACGGATTTAGGAGAACCTACTATCGAGTTAATGAAACACTTATCTGGATGTGAGCACATATCAATTGAGGCGAATTATGACTTAAACAGATTAATTTCGGGACCGTATCCTCCTTCTTTGAAAAAGCGTATCACTGGGCGCGGAGGGCATCTTTCTAATGAACAAGCTGCTGACATTTTGGCGGAGGTTTTACACCCTCAACTGAAAAGCATAGTTCTTTGTCATTTATCTGAAAAAAATAACGCCCCCCACTTGGCGGAATCAGAAGTATTACACCAAATTGGAGATAATTTCCAAGGCGTTCTGTCAATATCAAGACAAGAAGGACCCGATTTTTCTAATTTACTGGGTCAAAGTGATTTGGAGCAAATTAAATCCACAATTTAGGATTCGGATTAATGACCCATAATTGCTCGATGTACTTGGTTTTGGACTTCTCGCATACGATCTACTGCTCCGAGTTCACGGAATACAGTTAATGACCTTTGGAGGTAATTCATTCTTGCAGAGCGATCGCTTTCAACTTCACCTAATCGGGCTAATAATTCACCCTGCAATAATCTGAAGTCATTGGCTTCAGCGACGGCGAGTCCATCCAAATAATGCTCTGCAGCCTCGGATTTCCGACCTGTGTCACTCAGCACCTGTCCGAGTAACATTTCTACTTCTACCGCACTGTGTGGGTCGGTTGCTTCAGAGAGCACTTCGAGAGCAGTTGAGTAATGGAGTAATGCCAAGTCGTTATCATTTACTCTAGCGTAATATCTACCTAAAACAGCTCTACTGCGTGCGTTTAGTATATCCATATCATTTTCTTTTGTTCCATCATGAGCAGAAATGGCGTGATCTCTAGCTCGGTCTAATTCTCCCATTTCTAGGAAAGCTGAAGCAAGTTGAACCCTAGCATTCATTAGACTAGGATCATCTTCTGCATCTAGTAATTCTTCCACATTCCCATATACTTCCAACGCGTGGCGCGTGTCTCTTCGGCGACGGAAAATATAACCCATACAAATGTAAGAATTTGCAGCGCCTTCCGCATCCCTTTTTGAAATTTGAATCTCCAATGCTTGACGGTGTAATTCTAGAGCATCGTCCATCGCACCTCTCTTTACTGCAATATCTGCTCGTGCAGTCAACAATCTAGATAGGGTTTCAGCCTCTTTGTATTTCTTTGCTGTAGGTATTGCTGACGCGTATTCTTGCTCTGCTTCATCCCAGCGGCCCTGGATCGAGAGTATATCGCCTCGTAGTTCACGAATCAAACCCCATTGTGTAGGAGAAAAGCCATCGGATTCTAGGCCTCTGAGTATACCCAAAAGTTCAATATGACCAGATTTAACCAATCCTCTGCCATCTTTTTCTAAAACATCTGCTAGATTTTCCATATTCCCTGAAGAATTTAAATGGTGAATAAACTCGATTCTATCAGCAGGATTAGTTGTTCTTTTCCTATACCATTCTACTGCGTTACTATGGAGTTCAGTCTTTAGAGTTTCATCCATAGATCGAACAAGGAATTCTCTTACTAGATCGTGAACATCATAATTATCAGAGTCAATTCTTCTAGCGAGGCCCTTTTCTACTAAATCATCAAGCAAATTAAGATCTGCATCCAATCCGCTGAATGAAGCCAAAGGCATTGGTTCACGGAAAACTGCTATTGCACCCAATAGTCTTTTTTGTGGACCAGATAATTTGCTAAAAATTTCCTTCTCTACAAATGCCTCTAATGTAGAATGGAAGGTCTCACCCACACTTCCTCGATTTATCAATTCTAAAACCAAAGGATGGCCCCTCGACAAGGTGTAGATGTGAAGAAATTGCTGAAGGTCTATATCAGGCATTGTGGTTAGAATTTGTCTACTTGAATCTTGGTCTAACCCTTCCAATGGTAGGAAGTGAGCCACCGTTTTACCTGAAGAATCAGTTTCCGGAACAACCATTCTAAACGACCTTGAAAACATCACAACACCCAATTCCCCCGCCTCAGGGACACGAAGGGTAAGCCCTCGAAGAATTGAGACGAAGTTCTCATCAGCAACCTTATGTAAATCATCAATAACAATAAGAGAAGGTGAATTTTTCAAGGCGTCAATTATGATATTTACCACCATGGTAACCTGAGGTACCGGTGTTGATGTGACATAATCGCTAAGATCATTATTTCCTATCATTGCGAGCCATTCTGAACACGCTTCAAGAAAGGCTCTAGAACCCTCCCAATCTTGACATCGGTGGTAAAGTAGGTTCCTTTGGTGTGTGAACCTTTCAAGTAATTTTGCCGATAAAGCGGTTTTTCCAATTCCAGCGATACCAGGGACTAGAAGAGTTGTAGATTCTTTCTCCAGAATTTCTGCCATTTTAGAAATTTCATCGCTTCGGCCATAAAACCTACGCAATCTAGGCAGGTCATTTAGGGAGTTGACAAGTTGTTTCTCTATATGTTTTGAAAGGTCTCTTTCAATTAAATCTGGAGATAAAGAGGATAGGTCCAATGTGCCCGAGTCATCTAAGTATCTCAAAATATCTACGTGGCGGAGAGGAAGTTCGGTTTTTTCCAAAGCGGTTCTAAGATCCAAGTTTTCCGCCTTCCCATCTGGATGAATTAATCTGACAGGCTGTTCGCTAGTCTTCTCCCAAATATTATCTGCTAAACTAACGCCTTCAGAGGTTAGAAAATATGCTTTTCTCTTTCGGGACACTCCAGAAACGTGTGCTTGGCGCTCAATCAAATGACCAGATTCTTTCATACCGGAAATGGCACGGGGTACATTCGAGCGTGCAATTGAAACCGCATTGGCTATTCCCATCTGGGATATTGCGAAAGGCACCTCTACCTTATCCGCATAATCTACATAATCTCTTAGATGTAATAAAATTCGTTCTTGAACGCCAGGACGGGTCGCAGCCATGGACGTCATACTTGGTACTGTGATTCATTCACCTCAAGAAATTAACCTAAGGTTGAACAAACATGCATCATTCATCTACATGATCAGGATCAGGCACCCATTCTTCGTTAACTGAATCCCAAAGCCAACCTGGATGCTCATCACTTTGTACCAATTCATCCGATTGTTCAGAGTCACTAGATTCACTGTGAGCCTCTTCTTCCTCTTCTTCAAAGGAAATTACTCCACTAAAGAAAAGGATAGCACCTAGAAGAGCAACTACTGAAAAAATGATGATTATTACCACATCTACACCTATTCCGCTGTCCCCCACATTCGGGGAAATTTTAGCTCCTGTTATTGAATCGGAACCACTGATGGAAAATGTAGGATTTACCTGCTTACTCAGAATCGAACCAGGGATTCCCAATTCCCAACTTGAATCCATATTCACAACTGTGGAATTAACTTGAGTCCCTCCTAACGACACTCTTACTGTTTTTCCGGGCAATCCTGTTCCTGAGAAAGTAATCATTTCTTGAGTGCTGGCTGTTGTTTTATCAGGGTTGTTTACCGTGAATTCAATTGGACTAACCGTAAACGAGACTGGAGTGGATATTTCCTTTGAACCAGTTGGGTCAGTAGCCAAGAAAATTACATCACTCAGTGACCAAGTAAGCATATTTTCATCATAGAAACCCATTGATTTCGGGTCATAAAATGCGTTCCCATCTATTCCAATATTGATAACCAGACCAAAATCATCATCAGTTGTTCTTGCTGGATCATCGTAAACAGAAAGTATTAGGTCATTAACACCATCAATGTCGTCGAAGAAATCCAATAAATCCAATTCCGCTGTAGTACATGGATTCTGGGATGTGGTATCTACTTCGCAATATAGAATGATTTCTGATTGCCAATTAGTACCATCAAAAGTAGGCCGGTTATTTTCTGCATCTGGAGGGTTGTCAGCGACAATTTGAATTTCCGTCCAATCACTAAATGCGTATCCATCGTATGATCTAGATTTGATGATATACTGCATATTGTGATTCATTATTTCAGAATTCCATTCCAATTCCCAATAACCATTGGAGGCGATTTCAGTCACAACGCCGGTAAAAACATTGATGTAACCATTTGCTACGTCTAAAACCTCGACATCTACTCTTGTTATATCACCATCATTATCTCTTGCTACTCCACTGATTATGGATTGCTCACTCGCAGAATAAATTTGACCATTTTGTGGTGATGTTAAACTTATGAATGGGGGTGCATTTTGGTTATCTATTTGTAATTCTATTGTTGAAACTTGACACTCATCAATTTCTCCTCGGCAAAAGTCTGAATCTGAGGCCCAAATTGTAAATGTGTAAGTTGCGATGTCACGTGGTAATCCACTGAAATCCCAGGTCCAAGACCAATCAGTCGAGCCTTCTGTAGAGGTCAAGACATTGTAGTTTGGACCTTCAATTTGGAAGTAAATCTGATCAATGTCCTCTCCACAGTTGAAAGGACACCCGTATGGATCGTGTGCAGTTCCTTCGAAAGTCACGGTACCATCTGAATGAGAAGATTGAGTGCTTGGGGATGTTACGGAAATAGTCGGAGCTTGAGTATTTACCTTGACAGTACGAGTAATTATCGGAGAATATTCTAATCCATCAAAGGCTCTGAATTCGAATGTATAATCTCCTTCTTGACGATTCGACATGTCATATTCATAGTACCAATTGGAAAAAGGGTGATTGTTCCTAGAGACGTACCCCGGCTCAGACCCACTCGCATCAATAGCGTACCCGACAGCATTCCAATCGCTAGTAAATGGGTCTTTGATTTCTACACGATGAACGTATCCTTTCTGATCCCATTGGGCAAGTTCATCCGTCTCATAAATGCCAGCCCAAGTTCCATCGTAAGCCGAACCTGTTAAATTTACAACTCTTCTGAATGATTCTCCATCATTTTGTACAACTGAAACAGTAGGTGGATTATTTTCTAAATTTAGGGTGTCTTGATAAGTTGTATCAGTTAGAGTAAATTCACCATTGTCAAAACCATAGCCGAAGCGATAGGCTGTGTATCGATAAAGTGAAAGTTCTCTTGTACCTGCAGAATAATCACAGTCAGGATCATCCGTGTCAAGTAACAAATCACCATCATTGTCTAACCCATCCGAACACGAGTCTTCGTACTGATCATCTGCGAACCCGTCGGGATTATCGCCATTTTCTAGTCCTCTGAAATCTAGATGGAAATTTGAGGCTAATGAAAACCACGGTGTATAACCGTCATCATTGGTTTCCAAACTGTAAAGGTCATTACCTAAAGCGTCCTCGATTAGTACATTTGCATTTGGAACTTTTTGGCCGTTGACTAATGTTTGGAACCTTACAAGTTCTGCTCTTTGAACTTGAACTGCATATTTCGTAGGTTGAGTTTCTATATTTATTTTTGACAAATCTAAATTTGTTAGATTTGAAAACGTAAATACTGTTGAATTGTTGTCCATATTGATCGCGAGAGGGAAATTATGAGGTGTGTAATCGACACATGTAGGACAGGACTTGACCTGATGTGGAATTATTCCGTTTTGCCAACCGTTATTCACCCAAGCCTCTTGGTCATCCCAACTTAACACTACGGGGTTTTCCCCCTCCGGTGGGCTGGGGATATATTCAGACTGAACTGTAACAGCGGATTTTGATACATTGTAGGTTACCCCTACATCATTCCATTCGTTACCACTGAAAAATGCCAAAGTACCATACTCCTGCTGGCCAGTAAAACCCGAGTCGAAATTCTGCAATATCGCTCCAGTCCCTTGAGTTGCAAAGGTATTTCTTCTAAAGTCAAGAATTGCACCTGTTGCTCTTACTCCATCCGCTATTCCCTCCGAACCAAACGAATTGTCAACAGCAGTAACACCAGTTCTATGTGCCATAATTAATGGGCATGTAAAGGAGCCCCCCCACCATCTCGATGATGAACAATCTCCATTACCTTGAGTTGAAATTGTGTTGTTAGCCAGGTAAAGTCTAGCCTGAGTCGGTGACGGGGCATTATTTCCATATTCACCAGCAAGAACTGCTTCTTTAGCAGTGTTAAGGATAGAATTATTTTCAGCTATAACATCAAAATTACCCAAAAGCCAAAGCCCATTCCATCCTCCAATTGGCCCAATGTCATTACCATGAATTTGGGCATTCGAGTCTCGAATTGCAATACCCGAACCTTCGATTGCACCGGATAATTCGTTGTTTTCAATTAGCACATCTGCTCCTTGGTAGGCTGTTATAGGGGTCCGATCAATTGTAGTAATTACATTGTTTGATATTTTCACATTATACACAGTACTTCCAATTCCTTTTGTTCCATAAACGTCAATACCATTACACGTTACATCAATTGAGGTATTGGATACTTCCCCCGCTGAATTTCTTATACTTAATCCAAAGTCTCCGCCTATGAAAAAGGACCTTTCTACTTTGATGAATGTTTGAGAAGCCCAGATAGCAGAACGACCNCCATCCTGATTACTACATCCTCTGTTAGTTGATTGAAACGTTGCATCTCTGAAAATCATTGGTGATGCAGGAGTCCCACCTCCGTAAACCTGTACTGCCTGACCAGTAACTCCACTTTCCCCATCATTACCTGCAACATATTCNCCTCCAATGAAAGTTGGTTGGGCTAGATTTGTAGCCAAAACACTTGATGTGTTCACGTCATTAAATGTCATACTCCTTAGAGTAGGGCTAGCTCCATCGAGAACAAGTGCTCCGAATCTATACTGATTCTCAATCTGAATGTAAAACGGAATTCCCCAGGCGCCCTCAAAGTGCATATGCCTAAATCCAGATTGTGAAAGATCCATAGAGTCACGCAAGATTATTCCTTCTCCACAAGATGGGTCATTAATCCAAATTTGAGAACTCCCAAATCCTAGTCCGTAACAATCCCCTGTTGAATTGTTCACAAGTGGAGCATTCCAAGTAAAGGTGATTGGATTAACCTCTGAGGCATCACCACTTGAGCCACAAGAAGAAAGGCCAGCGCATAAATTGCCTCTGACATCAATAGAGGNCCCATTAGGCAACGAGATTTCTGTGCCAGGATTAATTATCAATTTTGCTCCAGCAGCGATAGTCAGGTCTCCAGTTAACTCATGTGAGCCGCTCCAAGTCTCGGTTCCTGTAATTGTACCACTTGTAGTTTCATTTTCTGCAGATACCGATGAGGCAGGGCCAACTAATGCCAACATAGTGCTGGTAAACATCAGAAATACAAGGAACTGACTTCTTACTCGGGTGCCGGTCATATTACCGCGGTATCTAGAAGTGATTTAATCATAAGGCTCAGGGGTTTGTAACTAACCCTATGCTAGAGATGAGATTTAAGGTAGTTTTTTCAATTAATACTTGGTAAATTAAACTCCGATTCGATTTCTTCTAACCAAGCAACTGCATTCAATTCACCATATCCTGATTTTGTTGAGTGGGGAGTTATTGCCAATTGATCATTTACAGAAGAATTAGCCAATGCAGCCTTAACTTTAGTAATCTCATCATTATCAATTTTTGAATCCGCCCCACGAATTGAATCGCCATGAATTTGGAGAATTAAAGCCAGTGCACCTACTACCATTACAGTAGAATCTGAGGTTCCGGATGAGTAGGCGTAAGGGGGGGAAACTAGTGTCGAAGCAGTGGAGAACATTCTAACACCCGGAGCCATGACTTCTGGCTTTTGATTGGGGAAGCTTCTAGGTTCTTCCGAATATGGGTCTATATCTGAACCGGTGGAACTATTTTTCCAAACTCTTCCATCGACAGTTGATGCGCCGACTGCAATGACTCTTGGTACATTTGCAGGAATAGATACATCATTTACGTTGTCTTCTGCTCCATTATTTCCTGCTGCCGCTACAACAAAGATACCCGCATCTAGTGCCTCATTCACTGCCTCAACAGTTTCAGATTGGAAACTACTCATTCCTTCGNCTGGATCGCCGCCTAAACTCAAACTTATGATGTCGACATTCTGACTAATTCTGCACCATCTAATCGCCAATGCAACTCTGTCAGCTTGTCCCGCTTCTCCTTCGGGACCAAGAGCTAGGGCAATGGATAGGGATACACTAGGGGCTGCACCAACGTATGTTCCATTAGCGACCAATAAACCAGCCATCAAAGTACCATGGTAATCGTCCCCGATATCTCGTATGTCCTCATTATTGCTAGAATGAAAGTCCCTAAATCCAATTAAATCTAGGTTTTTGAAATCGGGATGATTAATATCAATTCCAGTATCAACAATACAAACATGTACTCCATCCCCGAAATAGCCTTCCTGTTGTAACTGGCGTATTCCTGAGGATTCGTACGCCCATTCTGAGTCGGGAAGGTAAGAAACCAGGAATGGTTGTATTGAGGACCAGGTGATCAACAATAATACCGTACCTACCGCAAAACTAGCTAAACCCCAGGGNCAAAAAAACTCCTTTAATGGTCCGAATGGCCAACGTAACTCTCTAGCTTCTTCGTCGCTCAGGCCGTAATGGGAACCGGGGTAGCCGGGTGCTGCAGGGTCAACCGCAGTCAACAGACGCCTATCTTCTGGTTCAGGCATTAACTCAAGATTTTCAATAGTCATGCCCCCTTCACCATTGATTGGTCAGAGGTTTATACCTTTGAGGTCTTGTCTAATTTAATGTACCAAGAACTGAATTAATGAACTCAGAACGGTGCTCCAGGCCTTCTTGGACCAGAACGAGTAAAGTACCATAAGACAAATATCAAAATTGAAAGCAATACCACTCCAATTACGTTAGTAGCGGTTGAATCATCCACTGCTTGAGCCTTTAGAGTATATCTCTTAGGGAATATTTCAGGAGGCTCGGCTAATTCTTGACCATCTGTCAATATTTCAAAGTCAATCCAAACTTGATCAGGGGTATCGAATTTTGTCAGATTAACCGTGATGATGAAATTGACAATTTCTCCTGCCCCTATATTTTGNGTTGTACTTCCATTGGATTCAACCACTCCTCTGACTCCAGCGACAATAACNACATTTTCTGCATCGACTAAACCTGAATTCTCTACTTGTACTGTGAATGTGTGCATTGTTCCGAATAGTGGGTCATTATCGGAAAATACTTCAGTTATTTCCAGTACTGGTAGTGAGGTCCTGATGTTAATTGCGATAGGCGTGTAGGAGTCATTGTTCTTATCTCTAAACACTACTGTAATTGTGAATTCCTCGCTACCAGAAGCATTTTCCGGTGCAATCAGGTTAATTGTATGGGTTGAATCTGTGAATGCACCAATAGTATTTGATGTGGATCCTGTACGAACCCATCCTGATGGAAGTTGAGTGTCATCAAATTGAATATCATATCTCTCATCTCCATTGCCGCTATTCCTGAAAAGGATAGGGATTGCCAATTCTTCACCTGGCCTAATTCCATACACATCATTCAATGGTTCACGGAGTTCGAAATTGTGAATTTGTGGAATTCTAATTACTACTTCTTGACTATATTGGTAACCATCTTCAGAATTGAAAATTAAATTTACAGAATGACCGTTGGTAAGCGATTGAGCCGTCGAAATATTCGCAGGTGTCACCCTTAATCTTAGATCATCTATGGTCGTACTATTATTACTGTTCAATCCAAACTCGAAAGTAAAACTTGTAGTCCAATTGTCTTCATTAGAATCCCAAGCCTCTACCAACCAATACTGACCATCGGAACCTGCAACGTTACCTGAGAGGGTATAACTTGATATCGATTCATGACCTAGATAATCTAATGCCATTGTGAATTCTATTGGGGTATATTCCCCTTCATCTCCGGTAGTAACGACAATATCTTCTAAATCACCCACATTGGAAGGAGTTCCACCTGTTACATTGATGATTGTAGCGTTTATGGTATGATTAGAAATACGACTGAAAATTAATTCTTGATTTAGAGATGCGGTCAAATCTGTTCCTGAACCTGGTAGACTAATTGATTTTGAAGCGGTATATTCCATAATTCGATCCACTTGGTCTACAGAGAACGCACCTTCTACTTCGATTAGACCGCTGGGCATTAGTATGGAAAGTTCCCCTTCATTATTCAATGCCACATCCCAACTTACACCTGCACCTGTAGACAATGTAAACTCGACTTCTTCAATTATGTCAGCTGATTCAACATCAACTTCTGATGCGTGATGCTCAACACCGTTTGTATCAATCCAAGTTGTAGAGAGATATAACCATCCTCCGTAAATTAACTCGAGGTCAACATTCCCACCATCGCTGATGTCTGCTTCAATACTGGCCATACCAATTAGGTTTGAAGATTCTAGTGTTGCTCTTAAAATCCATCTGCCAGGTTCAACTGAAGCATTCCACTGACCATTCCAAACTCCATCTTCGTATACCTTGTTGGGTACAACACTATCTCGCACCAACCCTTCAGCTGGAATTAATATCAAATCGACATCTTCACCAATATTGGCAAGGTCTGAATGACTGATATTACCAGTAATTTGCACATAGCCAGCTGTCAATTCAATTTCTACAGAGTTAGGAGCATCCATTGAAACAGATAGAATTTCTTCTGTAAAACCAATTCTGTTCGTAGATATTTGCCAAATGGTTTCCGCTGGAACAAAAACAGTCCATTGACCACTTGAATCAGTAGTGTAAGTCAAGTTATCTTGTCCTTCACTAGTCATTAATACCTCTACATCAGGAACCCCCTCTCCGACATCAGAATCATTGTCATTATTATGGTCCCAGAATATATCTCCTGAGAACAAATAGTAAGTGGAAGCCAGAATTTCAATTAATTCATTTTCTCCAGGAATAAGTCCGCCATCGATTAGTTCTATTGATTCAATAAGATAACGAGTATCGGCATCTGTATGATTTAACTCTACATTCCAAGACCCAGCGGTTATTGAATCTGAAGTTAGACCTGAACCATCTGTTGAATCGAGATATACCCTACCAAGACCCTCATTCGAAGTCAGGAGTAGTTCCATATTCTCCAAACTAATACCATTTTCATCTGTGATTATTATAGAGAAGGATGAAAGTTCACTAGTTCGAATAGTGGTTGAGTCCGTTGCAGTTTGTTCAGAGACGCTAATTGCAGTTCTTGCACCTTCCAAAATACCTTGGCCTGTTTCGATTGAATCAACGACAATAATCCAATCCCCTTGAGGAAGATGGTCAATTAGTGTTCCATTGAAATCCGTCATTCTAGTGATTATTTGGCCACTGTTTTCTAAATTAATCAACCGAATTTGCTGGTTTGATAATGGACCAAATGTCTCGTTAGTAAATGATAGATTAACTCTCCACTCGGGGTCAAAACCAATAGATCGAGTTACAACCTCACCGCCGAAGCCAACTTCGAAATACGTATCACCTGACAAAATTCGTGTACCGAACAAATCACCAGCACGTGCATCGGAGATCTGTACATCAATACGATAAGAGCCTGCTTCAATAGGAACTCGTGCAAGTCCCTCCTCGATCCACTCTGGTCCATCCGAATTCACTTGTGTCGTTAATCCGACGGAATTATCAACAGGGATGATGGAAAATTTATACTCAACAGGCGTTCCATTTTCTACGTCATTATTTCCATTCTCATCAAGGAAAAAGTCTATTTCGACATAAGAATCTTCAGGATAAAGATAAATTTCTACGAAGTCATTGCTTCCATTTACCTCGAGTGTAGCATCTGAGGAATTTAGCCACGCTAAATCAGTCGAGAAAGTCCAATTTCCTTGAGGTAAAATAGTACTAAATGTACCTAATTCATTAACCTCAATGTGCCATACCGTATCAGTAGATTCTTCCATTGCATTGACTGTTACTGATTCCCATCCTCCAAATTCTGATGTGTAAAGGTTGCCTAATCTGTTGACATTCAATGTTCCTGTTACATCGCTTCCCGGACGGGCCACCATAGTTATGTTCTCCATACCCTGTTCAACAGTAAAGCGGGTTCCATTAACTACATTCAATACATTTCCAAATACCACAGTATCTACGACAGCCCCGAGAGGTAATACAACATTGAATATGCCATCAGAATTTGTTGTAGAAGTGGTTTTGAACCCATCCCAATAAAACTCTACATCTGTGAAATCAACAATCTCTGCCTGAATAATTTCGTCTGATATAGGTGTGTCGGAATTAGTATCATAATATACAGTCCCGACTACATTTAGAGATTCTTGGAATTGATATGATTTTGTGACATCTGAATCAATATCAATCTGCTTCCAGAGTTGCTCTGAATCACTTAAGGTATGACTTAGCACCCATTCACCCTCGGGTAACTCAACTAGATAATTGCCTGATTCATTATCGAAAATTGCCTGCACAGGAAGGTTGTTGCTATCAGCACTTGATAGTGTGATTGTTTCATTCTCAACTGGAACTTCCGAACCATCAATAATTTGTGTGAGTGTGAAGTTCAAATCGTAAACAGTCGGGATAGGGCTTGGGAAAGTAACCTCTGAGTCCATATCTGCTTCGAACTCATGAATCAACTCTAGCTCATTGAAACCGTCATTATCCATGTCTAGTTCAAAGATATAATCCCCAGGAAGAACTGGTCCAAACTCAAAGAACCCGTCCTCATCTGAAGTGATGTAACATGGTGCAAACCTCAACTCAGCACATTCACCAGGATAGGTCTTATTTTCAGAGGATAACATATTCATGGAAACATAAGCTGTAACTGGATTTCCACCTTCGTCAATCAGACTTCCAGATATCATACCTCCAGCGACGTCTATTTCGTATAGTGATGGAACTCCTGTGAATGGTACATTGAATCCATCATTGATTTCAACTCTTGTCCCATCATCGAATAGAACTGCAACATTATAATTTCCTGGAATCGCATTAGTTAGATGGAATGTACCTGCTTGCACCATAGGACCACTAAATACACCTTCACCTGTGAACGTTCCTGTACCATTTAGGGTTCCGAATGAGGTACGAACCTCATCAGAATCATCAACTTTGAAAATTCCTGAACCAATTAAGGAAGAGCCATTGTGCTCTTGTAGGAATGTAGAGGTGCCGTTTGAAGTGAATTTACCTGTTGCATTAATTGTACCATCAATGAGGTATGAACCATCTGAATGTGAGCATACTGAGAAATTTTCTGGTAAAGTTCCATTTTCATTACAAGGACCATCTATAATTTCAACATCATCAACAGTACCTTGAAGAGTTCCAATTCCAGTAAATTCACCAGAGCCTTCCAGACTATGACCATTCAGAATTTTTTGTTCATGAGTACCGACAAAGTCTGTAACTGTCATTAGTCCATTACTGATTACTTCTCCTTCTCCAGTGAAGGTGGCTTGCCCAATTCCTTGGAAGGATAGATCTGGACCGGTTACACTACCTGTTGAGGTTTCGAGTGTTATTGGCTGCATCATTACTTGATCCCAAGAAGGTGTCAATTCTACAAGTGCATTGGTAATTGCTTCTCCATCAAAATCACCTGCACCATTCCAAACTAATCGACCCGTTGCAAAAGAAGGTTCGACAATAATGTCCGCATTTACGTTAATTTGACCATTAGAATGGCCGGCTTCTCCGGAGACATTAACTATGGCCTCTGAAAGCCATTGTGAACCAGAGACATTACCCAAAATCCCGGTTATTAGGTTGACATTCCTAATACCATTAGTTTGCTCTGTTGCCACGTCTTGAAGCATTCCTCCCGAGCCGGTGGATAATTGAGTACGAGCAGATTTTAAATCCGGTTCTCCAAAGAATGCTGAGACCCTGATTTTACCTGCAGGAACGGTAAAAGAATATTCNCCGTTTTCGTCAGCGTCTACAGTTCCAATTGGAACCCAATATGTTCTGAGATCTTGATCGTTNACGGAGCCNTTTATATCAGCNATTTCTTCGCCACTGAANGCATCTCTNTCAATTAAGATNCTTGCATTAGGNACAGGGCCAATACCATCTAATTCGACTGTTCCTTCAAGGGTTGCGCCACTGTAATACTTGACTACCTTTACATTGGTGTTCGCTCGACCTATTGCTGCATAACCTCCATCAAAAATGTCAGGAATGCTATTATTGTCATCATCTGGTGAATCCGTTCCATCATCGTACCAATTTGCGATAACAAAGTGATTCATCATTGCACCTGGAAGAGGGAAGGCGTTCTCCAGTGGAGAACCCGGAGTACCACTGATAGCCCAAGTAGGACCTGGTTGAGAGGGGTCATCTTCAAGACCCAATGTAGAGGTTCCNTATCCAACGTAAATTCTAGCAATCATCGTTTCGAAGAAAGATTNAGTTTGCTGATATTCAATATCAACCAATTGAATCATATCACTAGAATCTTCCATAGCTCCAGACTGTTGTTTTACAATATCGGACATGGATTCTTGTTCGAAGCGTTCTGCGCTCATGTAAACTGTAGGTCTATCTCCTCTTTGAGTTTGATAAACAGACTCTATGTATTGATCTGGATCCAGCCCGGATAGAGTAGTAGGTGCATAGAAAATACCAGTGGTCTGACCTCGGTGATAACTTTGGTCAGCATAATAGGCGCCTCCAAGTGGGTACAACCTGTCGTCTATCGCAAAGTACCTTATGTCATTATTTCGAGTAATCATATCTCCTAAACTGCCATCATAACTCTGAACTTCATATTCGACCGTAGTAGTTATGTCGTGGTACAATTCAACCAACTGATTTAGTGTTAAAGCAGAAGTTAAGAATGCTCGAGAGAGACCTAATTTTGCATTTTGTCGGTGGAGATTTGTGGAAACATCATCGTAGTCTTCGATTAAATCTGCAGTGTATCTGTATCCACCTATTTCGTAATGGGTTATTTCTTCNCCATATGGTTGGCTTGATCCACGTGCTTCGTCAAAAATAGTCTTAGCTGTAGTCTCGTTAGATGTGGCATTACCTATTTGCTTTCCATCTTTGAAAACGTACCACATTTCTTCTTGAATAGGGATTCCATTACTATCTAGTGCGTATCCGCGCATTAAGTCGGTTGTGATTTTCATGTTTCCACCAGTAAAGGTGGAATCCTGAATCTCCTGTACATTTTGATAAACCAATGTCAATGAGCGATCAATCACGAACTGCTTATCACCGGGCCCAATAGAAAGGATTGTTTCAAATTCTTCTTTCTGATCCGTAGATAGATGGTCCAGTATTACTTCTGAGAAAGAATCTGTAAACATTCCATCATCCGAGTACTGTTTATCACCTTGTGCTAATGTGGCAATAAACATAGCCAGTGTGTCTTCTTGACCTGAGGATAACAACATTGCACCGCTATGAGGAATTCCCGACTGAAAGTTGTCAGCAACGGTAGGATGTTCTCCGGAGTCTAATGCTTGGAATCCATAGTCCCACCATGAGACGAATGCAGGTCTTTCGCTGAAAGTGTCGTCAGAATCTTGTTCTGAGAGCCACTCATAAGCCATATTCCAGCCACCCCCATTGAAGCCGGGGCCAAATGTCCCCATGTACCAACAACCATTTCCACAATTTGCTGATGGGTTGTAAGCACTGCTGTCGAGAAGGGAAATTCCTGCTATGTCGTATCTCATAACATCAGGTGTCATGTCATATATGACCTGATCAACATCACCGGAAGCTGAGTCCCCTCGGGGGATACCAGAATCTATTCCGTATGTTGCATGTTGGGTTGCAACTAACATGAAAACCAAAATCAAGGCTGGAATCATTGGTTTCTTTGTACCAGCAATTCTCGCAGATCGGAAGCGAGCTCTGGGTGTCCCTATTCCAGCACGACGCCATTCTTTCAGTAATTCTGAGAAATCCGCCATCTTCCAGAGAGCCGCTATCCCTATTGCTCCAGCCACAGCCATTGCAGGGGTCGCATTTAGGATGAAACGGCCTGCACTCCAAGCCATGTAAGTAGCAATAATAACCCATAGCCCTACCAAGGATAGGCTCTGTTTCTCTTCCCTAGCACCTCGCCATATCATAACAAAGGAATATCCGATTGCGATAAGCGATACTATAGGTCCAAATGACGCGAATAAAACTCCTCGACTCGGGGCTTGAGCCTCTCCAATAGTTCCGAAAATTTTGTTCTTTGAAAAATAGAAACCTCCAGTGAATAGGATATCCCATCCATCATAGTATTCCATAGATTGAAGCACCCAAAGTGCTGAAAGAATACCGCCAAATAGTACNGCTCCACTACCTAGAACAAGCAACCATGGCTTGTCTCTGAAACTAGATGCTACCCAACCTAGAGCAATTGTAAACCCTACGATGTAAAACATGGGTTGGAATCCACTCGGAGCCCACAGCAAATTCATACCTGGCCAGATGTAGAAAGGAAGAGGAATTAGGAAAGTGGTCAACATCATCTGTAGCGCAGCCGAAGTCAAAGGTAGACTATCTCGACGGCGGAACATATTGAGGATGATTTGGAATGAAAAGGCAAGGAAAAGAATTCCAGGACCATATACAAACCCTTTCCAACCCAAAGCGACAGTGGAGAAACTGATTCCTGCCAAAGTTGCAAATGACATCATCTTTGGATTACGATTCCACATTTCTCGGATTCCGGCAACCAAGTACAATGGATTTGGACTTGGATTGCGGAAAACTCGTTCGCTACCAATCTCTGCAAGGGCTCGAACCCAGAAATAGAATGCTAAGGTTAGGAAGAGCAATGCGAAAGAATCGTGATCAGCCAACCCGAAAGTAGAGTGGCTAATATGGCCTGGCATTAGTGCCATCAGCCATGCAGCAATTATTCCTGCCTGAGCGCTGTGCATCCTGTTTGCGATTCCAGCGACAGGTAGAACAATCAGTGCTCCAAAAATAGCTGGTAATCCTGCGACCGACCACCATACTACATCATCTGCTGCGATACCGGTTAACCAATGTAGAGCAAGTCCACCTAGGGCTAAACACCATGAAAACAGAGGTGGTCTTGGATTAATTCCACCCCGTGGGTAAGAACGGTCAGCATCGAAAATAAAGTGAGATTGTTCTGCTACGATGTAGTCTACAACCCTCTTCATGTACCAAGGGTCAGAACCTCCAGTCATATCCCACAATCCGGTAATATTAGCATTCATTGCCGGTAGAACGTTCCATCCCGTTCGGATAAGCAGACTTACAATAACTGCTGAACCGACCAAAATAGAATATGAGTTATCATTCCACCAGAGTCTGAATTCACTAGGCTCTCTTCTTGGTGCAATATCACCAAACCTTCCGCTAGAAGCTAGCATAATGACTAGTACATTCAGCCAAAAGGTAATGAAAAGCCACGAAAATGCCCCACTAAAATCGTTTCCTGCAAGGAACTCTAATTGTGAAGGTAGTGAAATTCCAATTTCAACCAAGTGAGATAAAGAGTAAATGAACCAATTTACGGCAACTACTGACCCTAATACGTGCCATCTTTCTGCGCGGCAGAAGGCTACAAACATCACAATAATCGAGGTGGCTAATGCCCAAACATTCCCAAGATAATGATGTTCTTCAAAAGTAACGGCATCAGATATCATTGCTAATGAATAAAGAGGAATCAAGTTGACAATAATGAAAACTAATCCTGTTATGGTTAAATCTCTGTTGTCAAGGATATTGAATTTAGATGGAAGTCTTCTGAAGAATGAGCCATTTCCACCTTCATAGAGGGTTCCTCTAAATGCAATAGAGAGAAGTGTTCCGAGCATCAATGAGGCCACATAAAATGAGAAGAAATTGGCGGCTATTCCAGCCCTCTGAACATCGATAAGTACATTCTGAAGTGTTTCTCCTTCAGATACTATTAGTTCAGGCATCGAGGCTGCATAAGCAACCGATACATGGAATCCGGCAACCATTGTTAGCAGGATGGTTGCTTCTTCATTTTTGTTTGATTGTACCAAAATCAGAGTTGAAATTGCAGTAAACGCGAATGTTGTTGCTAAAACGGCATCAATAAACCCAAGAATTTCTAGTAGAATTGGTACAATAGCAAAAATCAATACGAAAAGAGGTGTCTTCTTTACTGGTGAATCATCAGGAAGAACAGATACCCAAATCCTTCCCAAGACAGCCGCTAATGCGGCCGCTACGGGAAGGATAACCAACTTTCCTGTGTCAATCATCACATCATCTGCAAGGGCTGTAGCGGAGAAAAATAGCAGCAATAAGCCGGCTATGATTACCGGAGCAGAAGCCAGACTAATGTACTGACTAACACCCTTTGCATTCCCGTTTTCATAAGACATTTTCATCATCTTCTACTTGCAGCCTAAAGGCTCAGCAGCGCGGCGACCTGAACTTGTGTTATAACCGTTCTCGGCATATACGCTACGTAGTAGCGGGGCTATCATCGATNAAAATTGATTCAGAGAGCCCGATAAGCAATATCAGTTCTATAATGTGAACCCTCCAATTGGATTTCATTCATCACATCATAGGCTGCCTTTACAGCGGTAGGTAAATCGTTTGCTATCCCGGTTGAAGATAGTACTCTTCCTCCGTTCGAAAGTAAAGCCCCTTCATCTCCCCTCAGAGTACCTGCTTGATGTACATAAGCAGTTATATCAACGTCTTCTATTCTGATAGATTCGCCTTTAATTTCTCTTCCAATATTGGATGCACCAGGGTATCCTTCGGAGGCCAAAACTACGGTTACTGCAGACTTATTAGAAAATCGAGGTTCTATTTGATCCAACCTACCTTCAGATGCTGCCAATAGCATCAATCCAAGGTCAGATTTTATCAAAGGAATCGTTACTTGGGTTTCTGGGTCACCGAACCGAACATTATACTCAACTACGTTTGGGTAGCCATCATCGTCTATCATCAAGCCAACATACAAAACACCACGATAAGGAATAATTTGATTTCTTAGGTAGTGGTGCATTGGATTAACTATACTCTCGATGACTCTTTGTTTCACAACTTCAGAGACCACAGGCGCTGGAGCATACGCACCCATCCCACCGGTATTTGGACCAGTATCTCCATCACCCACTCTTTTGTGATCTTGACTCGCTGGCAGGCATATGAATCCCGATTCGTCCATGATTACCAACATAGAGGCTTCCTCGCCATGAAGAAATTCTTCCAATAAGACGAATTTATCTGTAGATATTGATTCTAAGATAAATTCCTTAGCCTCATCTATATTTTGCGTCACAACAACACCCTTACCCGCGGCTAAAACATCCCTTTTAATCACCCAGGGGGGAGGATATCTAGCAAGTGCAGAATCAATATTGGATTCATCGGTTAAGACCTGAACGCCTCCTGTTGGTATTCCTAATTCTTCCATTATTCTTTTCGCATGTAGTTTTGAACCTTCAAGTTCAGCACCTTCGGAATGAGGGCCAAAACTAGGTATTCCATTTTCTCTAAGCAAATCGGAAAGGCCAGAGACAAGAGGCGCCTCGGGCCCAACGACTACAAGGTCGATGGCTAACTCCTTGGCTAGTTTCAGAATAGCTTCTATGTCATTTGAAGAAACATCATGATTTGTGCCAATTTCTGAAGTTCCAGCATTCCCGGGACATGTATGGATTTCGTCAACTGATGGGCTATTTCCTAAACCAATTGCAAGAGCATGTTCTCTACCGCCTGACCCCACGATAAGTACCCTAATGCCGCTCATATCAAATGGAAATTACACTAAGTGATAATTCATTCCGAACTTATATCTCATTCAAAATTAGGAAATATGGAATCAATATGGCACTGACTTCAATCCTAGCTTGTAGCCTAACATATTGAAAGAACGATGAATGATAGGCGTGAAAATTATTATTGCAAAAATCGATGAAGTAAAATCCTCATGCATCAATACTTGGTCTCTGAATAGTAGTACGGCTGCAATAAAAATGAAAATTGCAAAAGGCAAGGTATCTAGTAAGGGTGCTTTGGAACTAACTTCACCCTCTCTTTTGTGACCTTGTCTACGCTTGACGAAAGAACCCCCCATGTCCCCTAGCATACAAGCGAAACCTAGAGTGAATCCAAGAATAAACGCCGCAATCCACTCATTTCCTAACCAGAACCAATCTGTTGAATCTGCAAGTACGAGTGGGTCTATGAACGGTCTTGCAGATTCAGAGCTATTTCCTTTCCAAAAGAAATGAGCAAACATCATCAATAGTGCCGAGAAAAATGCGCCCCCAAACAACCCTTCCCATGATTTACCGTCTCCAAGCATTCTATTTCCATCTGAATGCACTCTACCTGCATCAATTTTGTGATTGCTAAAACCAACTTTATCTGGTATCCATTTGCCAAATAACATCGCTCCCGTGTTTGCCAGATATGCTGGCCCTACCAAAATTAGAACTGTCAAGAGATTCAACAAAAAATCCCCAATGTTTCCAGCCGGATAAACTAGGTCGGCCGNACTAGACATTACCTTGGCCACCCACTCATGTGAAAAGAACTCTCGGTTTGAAGCACGAACCGCCGATTCCTTCATTGGTTACATCTTACACGCGAGGATAATGAAGACTTCTAGACCTATATTTCTGGCTATGATATTGATGTTTTCAATAGCATCTGCGAATGTGTTGTCAGTTTCAGCACAGAACTCAGAAATTGTAGTTGATTCGCAAATTGAATGGATTGAGGATAGGGCATTGGAAGAAAATTTGAGAATTGTTTCCGGTGGTGAATTAACCATCAATGGGTTATCAATGACCATTTCTGATGGGGTGAGTGTCATTGTCGAAGAAGGCGGTATTTTGAATGTAAGAGAGTCCTCTATTAAATCTGAAAATCCGCCTTCTGGACTTGCTGGTTATGGATATTGGGAGGATCCTGATCGTTCTGCGGTTTTGATTCCCGGTTCTGACTTTGGAGCTTCTTTCAGTGCAACATTTTTTGCACCCGAAGGATACTCATTTTATGGCGGTCAAGCGATTCCTGAGGGGTCAGATCCTGTGGACACGAATGGTAGCCAGTTCACCCTTCAGTTCGATGAAAACACCGAGAACATCTGGGTTGGCCTAGTTGCCTATGGCCATCAGGAAGTTCGTTTAGCTTCAGTCACGCTAACTCCTGATGTTGGGTCCGCTGTTTCATATGATGCTATAGACCTAGAATCAAGGAATATGAAGGGCCTCGATACTGATTCTGAGACTTGTTTGGTGGACATTGATGGAGATGCAGACATTNCTGATTCGTCGTTTTTGGGGTGTGAAGTCGTCGTCAACGGTACTCTTACCCTACATTCCACCGCTCTGGATAGAACCGGCCCCCTTTTCGTAAATGCTGATGGTGAAATCACTCTATCTGGCTCTACTAGCTTTGCCATGAGTACTGACGACCATGATGTGCGTGCGCATGCTAAGGCGAATCTGTACTGGGGTGATGATGTAATTGGCAGCGGTGGCTTTACCGATCGCTGGGAGCGCATTATGGGGCCACAGATAGTGGAATTTGATGCTGTCGAAGTTCTATTCCGTATCCTTGATTTTGGCCCACAAGAGACTACCTCCTCAACATTCTTCAGCGATGAGAACGGTATCGGATTGATAGACGGAGGCAAACCAAGAACCGTTGAGATCGGTTGGGCAGATGGGGGTGTTTGGACTGAATCTGCGACGATTGACATCATCTCTTACGAGACCGCATGGAACCCCCAAGCGGACCANGANAACGATGGNCAGCCTGATTCCGGNATAGGNCACTATGGTGGGGACCTAATTCCGTTGACTTGGGATGAAGTAATTGTGATAGATGACAATNTACCANACATCGAATTTGTTTCTGTTGATTACCAAACTCCNNCTGAAAGCGTATCACGAGGAAGTGGNGGTGTTGGNATGATGGCAACCATTGCAAATCGTGGTACTGCTTCCGCAATTGTATATTTCACATGCGATGTTACNGAAACTGGGTTAGGNGCACAAATGACATCTTTTCCNGGTGGTTTAGTTGAAGCAGGAGAAGAAGTCACAATTCANTTCTCCTGGTCGAATAGCGATGTGGACAATGCAAGCTTGACCTGTGAGATACTAACACCGACTCAATTGGCGAATGAGGATGCATTTGGAGGTGGTACCGCCTCAAGTGAACAAATTACATGGATAAATGCAGAAGATGATGACGAAGGAACACTATTGCCAGTTATCATTGCCTTCGTAATCGCAGTATTAGGTATGGCTGCATTCTTTTTCAGAATGACAAAATCCTCTGATGAAGATGAGGAACTTTACTAACATGACACAGTAGACTCGGTCCAAGTTTCCGATTCGCCGTTTTCTTGGTCACCAGTCTTTTCGAACAAATAGTATGATTCGTAAATTAATGATGTACCGCCACTCCAAGGTGCCTGTTGATTAATTTCTATTTTTACAGTGTAACAACCGTAATCATTCTCTTCCCAAGCACTTATTGGGATTATATCTGCTTGAATGTCGGAACCATATTCTGATCCACCTAATGGTAGAGATGAACCCGAATCTCCAATTATTCCATTTCCAGAACCCCATTCCCCTCCATTATCGTCCCATGATGCGACTGTGTTTTCAACCGTAATTAATGGATAGTTTATTGCTAAATTATCCCCTTCGTAATACATGGTAAAATCGATTGTATAATCTGCATAAGGAAGTCCTGCAGGAGGATATCCTGCCGCAGCCGCCAATCCAGCAGACGCAGTTAAAGCAACTCCTTTGACACATCTTTCCTTATCACCACAATCATCCGCATTCTCGCTAAGTGAGGCTGTAGCTGATGATTCTGCTCCTGTAATCGTTCTTGTCAGCAAATTTGAATCAAGGTTCTCTGTAAACGTATTACCATCAACTGTTACACTGATAACATATCTGTTAATATCCATGGGAAGTGCATTGGTTGAATAAAAATCCTCCGTATTTAACAGAATTTCACCATAATCACCCCGTGAGTCTTCGCGGTTAATCTTGAATGATTGCACCAAACTGAAAACCTCCGAACCTGATTGACTGATACTTATTTCTGCTTGGTGAGAGCCTGAACCGCCATTCTGCCTAATCTTGATTGACATTTCAGAGCCATCATCATCAAAATCAATTTCACCTAGCGTCATATCTCCTGTCAAGGCAATCGATAGCAATGCCGGAGTCCCTAGTAGAAGTATTAGCGTCACGAAGATAGATGCGGCGACCGTTGTGTTGATTCCTGAACCACCCGCAATTGATGGGATACCTCCTCCTAATCTCCACCAAACAAATGATACTGAACCTAATACGACAACTAAGGTCATTACACTGGAGGGTATCACAGGGATTATTCCCCCGAACCACATTAGGAAGAAAAATGGTAAAACCATACCTAGAACAATTGTCAGCGCGATATTCCCTAATGTTGCCGAGTCCACATTTTGAGGGAGGGGGGATACCGCTACCGCTTCTATTTCATCCGCTGGTTGTTGAACGTCCATAGCCTTCTGAAGCAATCCGCCATCACTCATACCACTAACCTCTCAGGTAATCGACGCGTATCCTGTGTCGGTTATCAACCCAATGCCACCGTAGGTGGCAAATTGATAGAACTGGGACTTAGAAGAGTCTGGCGTCTAAGGGTTCTAAATCATCAGATTCTTCATCTTCTAATCTAGTGGAAGAGGATCTTCCTGCAAATGCAGCAGCTGCTAATGCTGTAATCATCAAAGTGCCGATTAGCTCAAATCCTGGAAGGTAAACTCCCCTGATGTAAATTGTCATTGTCTGAATTTGGTAATTAGGAATTCCCTCGGTTCTAACTGAATATTCCGAAGTGGCTTTGAATTGTAAAGAGAAATACTTGTCAGTCCAGCCTTGGTTCTTTGGGGTTCTCATTTGAACTCGAATCTTATCAGGGGGTGCTTGGGATTCGATCTCAACGCTAACTAGTGGAATACTGAGTTGGAAACCATCGTCGTTCAATTGATCGTAATTTTCTATCTCGATATTGAATCGATCTAGTGCGTTCCCATCGTTGTAGACATCGAACACCAAGTTGTAATCCACCTTAGGCCGTAATTGAAGGAAGGCTACTTCAGACGCAACTCGAAGCCTGCTAAATTGTCGAATGATTGCCATGACATTTGCNGCNGATGGTTCNCTNGTNACAGGGACTCCGTTAGCCATTGTNACTTCTGCACTGATACTAACTTGGTGTTGCCCCTCAGGTGCCCTGAGCTCTGCCCTAACCAATACTTGGAAGGAGACTTCTGAGCCACCACCAATAGACATTGTAGCAGGACCTGAATAAGCGAGAACTCCTGCTTGAATCTGAATCCTAACCTTTTCTTGGTGAACGGTTGGGTTTTCTATTCGGCAATTGATAATACTCGACCTAGTTGCACCAGGGTAGACGTCAATTGGCTGAGGTTGATCGCATGTTAAGGTGATATCAGGCACCGCACCTTGGGCTTGTACAGGAGCGGCTGCAGCCCAAGTGCTGAGGAAGTAAACCAGCAGAATCATTAGGGCAGGACGAACCTTGTTTGCAGTGCTCATCACATAGCCCCCGTATTAGGCCGTATTTATGGGTTAGCACAGTTGGCTTCGGTATACAATATTTTCAATCTACTCTAGAGGCCATACAAAATCGTCAATTTCCAACCCCGAATATGTGAAAATTGGATTAATTTTGAGCTAATCAAGTGGTGGACCCGACCGGATTTGAACCGATGGCCACTCGGTTATGAGCCGAGCGCTCTAACCAACTGAGCTACGGGTCCTGTGCCTACCTCAGAGGTAACTGCGAGATGAACCTTATTCCTCGAGGAGGAGAATATGAGGATTGAAATTAACCAAAATTATCCATTTGAATTGTAAGTAATTTTGTGTATTACAACACTTAACGTTCAAGCACATGGGACATATCCGCAGCATATGGCGAAGCTTTGGGTCATGTTCTTCACTTCCCTCCTACTTGTGTCAACTATGAATTTCTATGCTGTTATCCGCGAACCGGATATGATAGACATGGATGAAATCCATGAATATCCAAGAGAGACAGTCAAGGTTCAGGGTGTTCTAACTAGTTACGTAGTAGACCCATATGGCGAACAAGCAGACAGAATAGACTTACAGGTCAGGGAGGTAGATGGACATTCTGTAGTTGAAGTTAGATGGTTTGTGGATAGGAATAACGAGATTCCCCCCATAGGGACAATCATCACCGTAGAAGGAGAAGTTACCGAATGGAATGGAAGAATTTGGTTATCCTCCAATGGCTATGGAGCGATTAGGTGTGCGGATACTGATTGTGACGGTGTTGAGTATACAGCCATGCAATTAGTAGAGGTTGCCATGCAACCGCAAACCTATGCAAATATGTCCGTTAGAGTTGATGGTTACCTATCAGAGTCTCTGGAGCCAGATGTCACGTATCATTCTTTGAGCCTGATGGATAACCCGTCTTATGGTAATGCCGACCACTTACTATACATGCAGATTGAAGGGCGTGTGATAGACTGGATAGAGGCTGGCAGTCATGTCGAAGTTTCTGGGTGGCTACAATACGACCAACGTTCCTTACGCTGGAGGCTACTTGTTCAAGCAACATCTGTAGAGGTACTGAATAATGGAACAACTGTAGATTTATCCTGGGAACTCGAACCATATACAATGACATATGAAGTAGGTAAGCGTGTTTCGATTGATGGAACGGCAGCTGAATCATCTGGGTCATGGTGGTTAACCGGTGACGCGCCAACCGATCGCCTATGTTTGCTTCCTTCAGTTGAAGACCTCGATTCAGGGTTGGAAGGTAAAGTGAGTACTTGGACTGGACGTTTGGTTTGGTCTACAGATGAAGCATTAATTTGCTTGGACCGGAGTTACGGAGTGTCTGATGATAATTCAGATAGTCAACTGAGTGATGATACTACGCCTTTACTTGATGTGGCTGAGAATCCTTTTGCATATCTAAATCAAAATCACACTTTTGAAGGATGGGTGACGGATCCTATATCTCCTGATTATGATAAAGGCTATGTTGGCGATGGTCCCGACTATTATGCTAGACAAACAAAGCTAAGATTACACTTGATTGGAGAACACGCAGAATATATCGAAGGCGGGCAATCAATCCGATTCAATGCTACAATTATTTGGTCTGAAAGCGAAGGTCGTGTGATTCTTGAGGCTCGTTCTTGGACACTTGGACAAGCCCCTGAACCAAACACGCTAAACTGGGGAGATGGGTACAACTCATGGAAATGGGAC
Organism: Methanobacteriota archaeon; assembly: GCA_002708385.1. Classification (GTDB taxonomy): domain Archaea; phylum Thermoplasmatota; class Poseidoniia; order Poseidoniales; family Thalassarchaeaceae; genus MGIIb-O1. Next base: position 64,049 of record PANM01000004.1, read on the forward strand.
ATAGGCAAACTAGTGGTAATCAATGGTGAGGCTTTGATAGACGAAGATGGAAATCAGTGGATTCAGAGATCTGGTTCAGAAGAGAGAGTTTGCCTCTTAGGAGACGGAAGCGAAGCGAGTCAACAAGAATCGATTGGCGGACCTATAGATTGGACTGGTAGACTTTCTACCGCTGAAGACTTTGTAGAAAATACAATGCAGTTTTGTATTGACATTAGATGAGGTGTTCTGATGGACCCGTGGCTAATCGATTTTGGTTGGTTAATAGGTTCATTTGTATTCGGTATATTTCTAGGCTGTTTAACCGGATTAATACCCGGTTTCCACGTCAACAATGTAGCTTTGATTGCCTTATCGCTATCACCAGTTGCTGTCGGAATAGGAATTCCTTTGGACGCTGTTGCTGGAATAATCGTCGCCTGCGGCACTGTCCATACATTTCTGAATTACATACCAAGTGCATTAGTTGGCGCACCAGATGACAATATGGCTCTAGCACTTTTACCAGGGCATAGAATGCTGATTTCGGGTCAAGCAGCCCAAGGTGTCGCTTATTCTGCTCGGGGCTCCCAAATGGGGATGTTAATGTCAATCCCTCTGCTAATTGTTGCCCGTCTACTTTTTGGAGAAAATCCAGGATTGGGGTTATACGAAGCCAGTCGGGACCAACTCCCTTGGCTTCTATTATTCATCTCGATTTTCCTAATATTAACTGAAACCACTAGATTACCTTGGCCGGTTTGGTCACAAAAAGTAACCAAGAGTTTGAAATGGNCACTTAAGAAACCTCTAGAGTTCACTATTCCAATGGGCCGCCTAAGTATTAGAAGAAAGTATGACGCTATCGATTTCCGCCTTGGCGAGAGTTCAAGGGCTGCTGGAATCTTAGTCGCAACAGCATATTTTCTGCTAACAGGATTTTACGGCTGGGCGGTGTTCGAATTACCGGCCCGCTCCCCAGTTGGAATTCCCTCCGCATCACTTCTATTCCCAAGTCTTGCAGGATTATTCGGTATTGCAAATCTAATTGACATATATGTGACTACTAGTGAAATTCCTCCACAAGAACAAAATTGGGAAATGCCGGACCCGAAGCCCCTAGCAGTCCCTACATTCCTATCTGCAGTCGTTTCATCGGTGATGGCTATCCTACCTGGAATGACTGCTGCCCAAGCCACTGTTGTGGTGATGAGTGCCAGAAATTTTTGGGGTAAGTTGACCGATCCAAATTACATTCCAGCGGATTTTGAACATGGCACCCAACCTGGATTTGAACAGATGCCTCAAATGATGGTGTTTGAGGGCATGGATGAATTAGAGGATGATGACAGATTCTTATTCCAAGAGGCTCTTTCAGAAGCAGGGGCGACTCCTGATCTAGATTTGGTCAACAATAACCAACAAAGGGACCTAGAAATTATTGCAATTCTTTNCTCTGTAAATACTGCTGTTACAGTCATGGTTCTAGGGTTCCTTTACATGGTTGGAAGGCCACGATCTGGCGCCGCCTTAGCGCTCAACATGATGTACCCAATTGACCTCTGGAATGCGGTTGAACCACCAGCGGATTTCGTCAGATTACTAGCAATAACAGTCGCCTCAGGATTATTCGCGGTACCTGTAATGATTGAGGTTGGAAAAGGTATGCTAAAATTACATGAATTAGTTCCATTAAGATCACTTGTTATTTCCGTAACCGTATTCATAACAATCTTAGTTTGGATTTCAACTGACTGGATTGGCGTTGGAACATTAATTATAGGTACAATGATTGGTTTAATGGCTCCACGAATAGGCATTAGAAGGTCTCACGGAATGGGCGTGATATTAGTACCAATAATGATTTACACATTTGCCCGAGAATTGGATGCGTTTGGATTTGCATAGGCTGTCAATTACATAGAATCTCTTATTTCCTTCCTGTACACGTGGGAGACTAAGAGTGATACTATGGACGACCAACAGAAGGCAAGTGTAATTGCAGTAACTGGACTATTGTTAATTGGAATCAACTTTCTCGCTTTAGCACCCTTTGTAGCAGGGCAAGTTGAGGCAGGAGTTGCTGATACAGTAGCGGATGGCTACGATGGCTATGATGACGACGGAAACGAAGACTACACCGCCGATTATGATGAAGAATGGCTGGTATCGACCTCGGAGAGAGTTTACTTTGCATACTCCCTAGATAACCCCGAGGGCGTAGATGCAGGCGAAGAACACGAATTCACAAAAATGGGGCCCTTCATCTACGAGGTCACGACAACCAGAGAAATTTTAGATTTCGATTACAATGCGGGGGAAATAACTTATTCTGAATACGATAGTTTTGATTGGTGTGAGACCTGTACTTGGAATGATAGCAATGGAGATGAGCACAACTCTGTACCTGGTTCAACTGAAATAACTCAAGTCAATATCCTATGGAATACTCAGAGAATCGCTGGAATTTCAACAGGTATNCTCTATGGTGAAGTGTTTGCTAAGGCAGGATTCGCTAACAACATGATTGCTAATGATTTGCAAAACCGAGCGCCTTCAATTTGGGCGGCTGAATCAATAGACGGTATGGTCACTGAGTATGAGAATGCACTACAAGAAGCAGGTTACAATGAATCAACAGCAGCTGCAATAGCCGCTCCGGTTATTCTAGACCTTGTATATGATAATTGGAATTCTTCCTCTGGAATGGGTGTAATGAATCCAGATTTCTCCCTCTCAGCAGATTCAATCCTTCACACAGCAGTTGACCCTTCAACGGGAATTTGTATTGCATTAACTTGTGAAATAGGACCGATGTTGATTGCGGGCATGGGAGAACCAAGCGAAACGGTCACTCCAATGCGTGCAGCACTTCTTGGATATGGTTCAATGGATCCTGTTGAGTTAACTCA
>PANM01000005.1 GCA_002708385.1 Methanobacteriota archaeon
TTGCATCGGCGATTCTCGCCGGACTGGGCATATAATCCCATTCTGTTGTGTGCGGGAACGGTGTGTCCCATCCCGTGACTCTCTCTATTGGGGCTTCCAAGTGATAGAAGCATCTCTCCTGAACACTGGCTGCCATTTCTGCTCCAAATCCACTTGTTTTCGGTGCTTCATGAACTATTACACAACGTCCAGTTTTTTCTATCGATTTTACAATCGCATCTTTATCCCAGGGTACCAAAGTTTGCAAATCAATTAGGTCGCAACTTACTCCGCTATCTTTGATTGCCTGTTCACTCACATGGACCATCGCGCCCCAAGAAATAACTGTACAGTCAGTACCTTCCATTGCAAGTCTTGCTTTACCAAGTGGCACTGTATAATGCGCTTCTGGGACTTCGGCCTCAGGGTGATCTTTCCATGTTGGAACATTATGCGGATCGCCATAGAAAGGTCCTCTGTAACATCTCTTAGGCTCGAATACCACAACGGGGTCGTTGGATTCAATCGCCGAGATAAGTAGGCCCTCGGAATTGTAAGGAGTTGAGGTGTACACCACATTTATCCCAGAGGTGTGGGTAAATTGAGATTCCGGGCTCTGAGAGTGATGATGGCCTCCGCGAATTCCACCCCCTGCGGGGGTTCTGATTGTTAGCGGACACCAAAATTCACCACCTGATCGATGTCTAACTTTTGCGATTTCGTTGACTATTTGGTCATAGGCAGGGAAGATGTAATCGGCAAATTGGATTTCTGCAACTGGTCGTAATCCATTGATTCCCATACCAAATGCGATTGCAGCAATTCCACCTTCAGAGAGGGGTGTATCGAATACTCGGTGTGCACCGTGTTTTTCTTGCAGACCATCTGAGGTCCGGAATACACCTCCAAAGTATCCTGCATCTTCGCCAAAGAAAATCACATCAGCATCCTTCTCCAGCATAATATCTAGAGCCGAGTTAACTGCTTGAACAATATTCATTTCAGGCATTTCAGTCCACACACCATTTCTTCATTTCATCCCATTGTTCTTGAAGATGCCAAGGGACTTCCTCGTATACTTCGGTGAAGATTGTATCCGCTGAAGGATAGGGCCCATTGGCCAGATCTCCATAAGTAACAGCTTTTTTGTAAGCGGCCATTACCTCAGAATCTACTCTTTCCTCTAATTCCTTTTGCTGCTCTTCCGACCATTCTCCGATTGCAACCAAATGTTGCCCTAATCGGTCGATTGGGTCGCCACCCGGCCAAGCTTCGTGTTCATCTCCTGGACGATATCTACTAGGGTCGTCGCTGGAAGAATGTGCTCCAGCACGATAGGTAAGTACCTCAATATGCGTAGCGCCCTCTCCGGAGGCGGCCCGCTCTCTTGCCCATTTTGTAACTGAATAGAGCGCTAAGAAATCATTTCCATCCACTCTCATTGAAGGCACATTGTAGGCTAAGCCTCTTGCAGCGAATGTAGGGTTGCCACTTGCTAAGTTAGCGTGAGTTGAAATTGCCCATTGATTATTGACAATATTGAGAATCACTGGCGGCTTGAAGACCGAAGCGAAATTGAGTGCGTAATGATAATCACCTTCAGCACTTGAACCGTCTCCAATCCAAGTGATACAACATTCATCGAGAGCCTTGTATTGAGAAGCCATTGCAACCCCTACCGCTTGACTAAATTGGGTCCCAACCGGGCTTGAAACCGAGATAAAGCGACCTTCGCGATAGGTGTAATGGACAGGCATTTGCCTCCCTTTGACGTTGTCTTCTTCATTGCCAATACAGTGATTGATCATGCTGACCATATCTCTACCTCTGACAAATTGTGCTCCAGGTTGTCTGTAGGTTGGGAATATCCAATCCTGAGTTTCTAATGCCATGGTTTGTGCGATTGCAACAGCCTCTTCTCCATAGGAGCGCATGTAAAAAGATAATTTCCCGGTACGTTGCATTTTCATCATACGATCATCGAATATTCGCATTCTAACCATATGTTCCAAGCCTTCACGAAGCTCATCAGGAGTTAAATCAGGATTCCAAGGTCCACTAGCATTGCCTTCGAAATCTAGCACTCTTACAAGCCCGTATGCATGGTCAGTGGTTTCAGCGGCTGTGCAGTTTAAGGGATCGGGTCTAGTTAGGTCTCCAGGCTCGTTTTCGAACGGTGCGAAACTAGCCTTGTCCCCTGGTCGAAAGGGAGCAGAAGGTACATGCAATGTCACTTCCTTCTTCTTTTTCGTTGCCATAATTTCCCATCCAATTATTGCTTCATATTATTCTGTGCCCTGAGGACAAGCGAGCCTCATTAGTCGCAAGTAATTCTTTGCTGGGATTCAAATGGCTAATCGCCGAACCTGTAGATTCTCTTGTAACGACTGGTTCCCCACCCATTGCTTCTTCCCAAAGCAAACCTGCTCGATATGAAGAGCGTACTAATGGCCCACTAGCAACCGCAGTGAATCCCATTTCTCTTGCGGCTTGATCCCACTTTGCGAACGTTTTCGGCTCAGGAAATCTATCGATTGCAAGATGTTTCCAACTTGGTTGCAGATATTGACCCAAAGTGATTAACTCAACCCCAACTCCTCTTAGCAGTCGCATTGAATCTACAACTTCTTCATCTGTTTCTCCCACACCGACCATTATACTGGATTTTATTGCCAAATCCGGCCTTAATCGGTTAGCTTCTTGTAGAATCTTCAGCGATTGTGTAAATGAAGCACGAGAGTCGCGAACAGTGGAGTCCAACCTGGGTACGCATTCTACATTGTGGGCGAAAACTTTGAGCGGTAAATCATCAAGTAAATTGGCTAGTGCCTCAAGATTTCCGTCTAGATCCGAGCAGAGTAATTCAAGTCCAACATCTGGGCATCTTTCGTGTACTGCTTTGATACAATTACGGTAATGCTCCGCGCCACCGTCTGCTAAGTCATCACGATTGACCACAGTAATTACAGCGTGAGTAACGCCCATTCTATCAACAGCTTCAGCGAGTTCGGCAGGCTCGTTTGGGTTCAAAGGAGGAGGGGTTTTCTCTGTGCCAACTGCACAGAACCTGCATCCTCGTGTACAAACTTCCCCTGCAATCATGAAAGTTGCAGTTCCTCGACCCCAACAATCGTGTATGTTTGGACATCGAGCCTCTTCGCAAACTGTATGCAAACCATGTTCGTGGACATTAGATTTCGTTTCATTAAACCGGCTTTGGGCATTCCCAGTAGGGAGTGTAGTCTTGAACCAAGAAGGCAACCTCTTCCTTTCCGCTTTCCGGCGTTCTTCAGCACTAACTCTGACAGGCCCGCTACAACCATCAGCAGGCACATCAGCGCCATTTGCTTGAGGCAGGGGTACACCCATTGAATACGGGAGTGGACGTATGCCGTTAATCATTCTCCTGCCACACCTAGATGAGGACTTTCAAAACGAGGAGACATATACCAGACTTGACTTCGATCTAATGATGGCTCGCAGTGCAGCACTCGTGACAGGGGGAGCAAAGAGAATTGGTGCTGCAATTTGTCTTCACCTAGCAGAAAAAGGCCACTCAGTGGCAGTTCACCACAATTCATCAACAAAAGCCGCCGATCAATTAACAGAGAAGATTAGAGGATTAGGCGTTGACGCTTGCACTGTTAAGGGAGATTTATCTAATCCGGAAGAATTCACCAAAATTATTGCCGAGGCCTCCTCAAAAATTGGCCCGATTTTACACCTTGTAAACAACGCATCAAAATTTGAGCATGATAATCTAGAAAGTGTGGATAATAAATCTTGGAAAAACCACATGGATATTAACGCAAAAGCTCCTCTAATGTTAACTCGAGAACTGCTTCAAAATCTACCCGAGAATTTGACAGGGTCTGTGGTCAACATTTTGGATCAAAAAATTGCAGCACCTAATCCCGATCATATTTCTTACACAGCCTCTCGATATGCGCTACTAGGTATTACCGAAGCACTAGCAAGAGGGCTTGCTCCCAAACTGAGAATTAACGCTATAGCCCCTGGCCATACATTAGCCAGCCCAGACCAAACTGACGAAGGATTCAGCCGAGCCCAAAGTCAAAGCCCCATGGGTTACGGTCCTTCCCCGGAAGATATTGCTCAAGCAGTAGTTTTCCTTATTGAAGCAAAATCAATTACTGGGCAGGTAATCTTTGTCGATGCAGGAGAACGATTCCTTTCAAGGGGCCGAGATGTTGTTTTTGAAACGGAGGGTGTCAATTGACTTCACATTCCCAAGCACTTCGTCAAATCCTTTCGCAAAATCAAGCGGTCACGGCGCTATTCTTGGAGAAAATCATTCGTGATGTAGACATCGGTGTGCACGAGCATGAAATCGGTAATTTTCAACGGTTATCTTTCGACTTACACGTAATGATTAGAGGCGATAGTCAGCCGAAAAATGACGAAATCGCTGATGTTCTCAATTACGAATATTTAATCGCAGCATTAGATGAAACCTTGAATTCAGAGCGTGTATCATTATTGGAAACCTTGGCCAATAGGCTGTTAGATAGAATATTACAGCCCGAATTAGTCGAATCAGCGACTGTAGTAATAACCAAGTTAGATGTCTTAGATGGAGATGGCCATCTTGGTTGTTCGATAACTAGAATGAAATGATGGTGCAGGGGGTGGGATTTGAACCCACGAAGCTCTATGCACCGGAGCTTAAGTCCGGCCCCTTTGACCACTCGGGTACCCCTGCGGTCCCTCTGAGACACTCATTAGACTTGAAACGAGCGGACTTTACGCCCCCCAAGGGGGCGTGCTAAAATTGATGCATAAGGCACTCGGACTTCACGAACGCTTTAACACCCCCTTGAAGGCCGGGGTTCGATGAGTGCGAGCAGTAAGCCGATTCGAGGCGGCAAGTTGCCCCAACTTGCAGTATTGCTTGCGGTACTGATGATTACACCTCAATTGGCCACTGTCATAACTCAACCATCCCATTTGGGAGATAGTTTTCGCGCCAATGCTTCAGATGAAATCGAACTCAATCTATACACCCTTTATTTTGCCGAGGCAAATTCCTCTTCAGGTGGTGATGGGCACATAACTACAATGGTTCCTGAATCAGGGGGACAATCGACTTCCAGCGCATTAGACGGCTCAATAGAATTCTCTACAGGTGATTTGTTGAGTACACTAACCTTGTATGGCCGACCAAAACATGGTTCTTCTTCAGGACAATTCTACATGCCGGTTCAAATTTTCCTTAGAGCTCAAGGGCCCAGTAATTCGCAAGTAACATGGGATATCGAGATAAGCACCAATGGGAATACGATAGGATCTGATTCTTGGGAGACTGATGCTTGTAATCCTGGAGTGACCAATTCCTGTAATTTCGATCATGAGTTGTTTGAAATAATTCTCGAAGACGATAAAGAGAGTTTTGAAATTCAAGATGGTAAACAACTAACCGTAGAAATTTCTGCTGAAATGTCTGGCTGTGAGAGTTCCGGCAGCCCCTTTGGCAGTAGTTGTGAGGCCGAGGTTGCTTGGAATGAAATAGATGGAGAAAGCAACCGATATTCTCAGATGGAAATAGAAACAAATGCAATTGCCGACAGTGTGGTTCTGCTACAACGTGATGGAGCGGAATTAGCAGATGGAACTGAGTTAGAATGGTACCCAAATGACGTACTTTCTGACAGGACTATGCAATTTTCATTCGATGTTAAGAGCGCATTTGGCAGAGATGATATGGATTCAGTTAGACTTTTGATGAGAGATCCTAATGGTAACTATAGGATTGACCATGAAATTTCTTCCGATGATGATGGGATTAAAGATACCAGCCAGGGTATTTTTGGAACATACACATGGGCATATCCAAGTGGACTTCCTTCAGGAGAATATACCGTAGAATTAGAGATTACAGATGTGCAAGGAAACACCTTCCTAGTTGAGCATGAACCAGTTGAAATGCTACAGTGGGGGGTGGCAATCAATCATCGTGAAGACAGAGCTGTAGAATATGTTGCACCTGGTGAAACAACTCCTGTGCCACTCCAATTGGTACATAGAGGCGACTCAACAAAGTCCATGTCAGTTGACTTGGAGTTACTAACAAATCTTGGTAGCAATTGGTTAGTGGAGTTTGATTCCCCTGGTGGATATACATTAAATTCTGGGGGGGATATTCTAAATCCAATTCTTACAATAACTGCTCCTGATGATTTGACTGGTACTCCAAACAATATCGAAATTAGAGCGGTAGCAGAAGCAACCATAGAAGGCGTTCAAACGGTTGTCCACCAAGACATCCTGACTTTGGACTTGGACAAACTCGAAGTTTTCCAACCTCCTGATGTATCGATATGGAATTTAGAACACGATATTCCAATAGCTAATTCTAGCCGCCCTGGTGATATCGACCCAAATACCCCAAGATATGTTGAAGATAATCAATTTACAACGTTCTTAGTTGAAGTTTTCAATACCGGATTCGATACTGATAACTTCCGTCTAGATATTTTGAAGCGTTCGAAATCAATTATCCAGATTTACGATAATGAAACTGGCGAACGCATACTAGAAGATGACGGCGACGGTACATTCCACATTCCTCCACAAGAAAGACATTCTACTCAGATACTTAGATTCAATGTGAAACCATCTACTGACAGAGAAGATCCAGATATTGGAATGATTGAACTAGAAGTAGTCAGTAGCGGAAATGCTTCCCTAAGAACTACTGTTGAGTTCACAATTCAAAGGACATTTGGAATTAGGGCGGAAGTTTCACAAGATTGTGATGGTACTCCATTGGGGCACATAGAGGTCTCTTTATGCTCAACATTGAGTGATCCCGAAGTCAATCTTCGTGCTCGTATAACGAACAGTATGATTACAGGGGAATCTGCGACTCAATGGCAGATTATCAACCCCGCAAGTTTAGCAGAAAATACAGATAGATTGGCCGCATATGGGCAATGGGAATATAGAATACTAGACCAAAACGGCTCATCCATACCCAAGGTGTCCCTAGGCCCGGGAGATTTCACAGAAATTTTTGTGGTTGTTACTCTGACAGATCAAGTAGTTGTTGGTAATCATACAGTGTATCTTCGGATAAAAGAGGATACAACTGATTCCAATGCTAGATACTTTGATTTGCCTATGGTTTTCGAGGTCGATGCTGACCAACCTGACTTGTCAATTGTTCAAGTAACGTCGAATAGAAAATTGGCTCCAGGTGGAACATATGATTTCCAATTTGAGGTGAGGAATAAAGGCAACAGCCCTCTCCTAGTATTATTAGATGCTGAGGTTGATGGTGGAAATGGTTGGAACGTTGACATTGGTGGTTCAACCGGCTCTAGATTAATCGAACTAGATTCTTTTGAATCAGTCACATTCATGCTAGAAGTATCGGTGCCTGAATCGGCAAACAATGGCGATCGAACTACAATTACTATCACTGCCGAACCACATGACACAGAGCAAAGTTGGCCTGATGCATTTACTGCTGAGAAGAACCTCAATATGGTTGTAGGGATTGATGGAATATTCGAGCGTTTAATCAACGAAATAACTAATCCAAGAGCGTCCACACTAATTTTGATGGTTGTAACGATTTTACTATTATTTGCAGGCGTTCAGAGTCGAATGAATAGAAGAAAGTGGGCTGCACATTTGGCACTAATCGAGGCTATGAACGACTCAGAGAATGTTTCAGAAGAGGAAGTGGATGATAGTCAATTATCATCTCCAATTATTGAAGAGGAAGAGCCCGAAGAAATGGTTTACGATGACGATGATATCGAACTAGTGTGATAGACTCTACTGAATCGTCCGAACGGCGCTCCATTCTGCTTAAGACCCAATCAAACCGCCGTAGGCGGTATGGAGTTGGCATGATGTTCACAAGCTCACAATCCCTCAGCCAACCCAACAGTTTTCGAAAGGAGCGTTCCGCGGTAGTTTTCAGCCTACTTCTGCTTATGACTTCATATTCTGCTATTGAGTTCGCTTCTTGGGAAGCTCGAGGTTCTACAGATGCAGACGGAGATGGACTTCCTTATGCTTTAGAGTACTACATCAACACCCAACCACAGAACTGGGATTCTGACAATGATGGCCTTCCAGATGGTTGGGAGTGGCAGTATGGATTAGATCCACTTTCCAACATCGGAGATGACGGTGCAACAGGAGACCCCGATCAAGATTCACTTACAAATTTGAATGAATATCAATTCTCAATACCCAGTGGTTGGGATTCATCAACTACTCCAAATGAGATGGATAATGGAGTTTGGTGGAATGGAACCGTTCCGGTAAGTAATTGGGACGAAGAAAGTGCTATGCAACTCATACAAGGATTGAATTCAGACGGTGCAGATGAAGATCCAAGAGGGAATATCTGCTTCAATACATTTGATGATGACCATGATGGTTTGGTTGATACTTGGGATGGCGATAATGATGGGGATGCTGATTGCTCAAGTAATGATGACGATGGCGATAATCTAACCGATGAAGACCCTGATGGATGGGACACAGATGGAGATGGTATGCCCGATGGTTGGGAGGTTGCAAATAACTTGGACCCAACCTCAAATTCAGGTGATAATGGAACGTTTGGGGATCCTGATAGTGACGGCTTAATTAATCTCTACGAATATGTTAATCCTGCGTGGGATACAAGAAATGGTTCTACAATCCCCTCAACTCAATATTGGAGGCCCGGACCAGACAACAGGACCAATACAGAATCTCCTTGTAATCCTGTATTGGAATACGGACCAGGTTCACCCCCATGTTCATTATTTACTGCCGAAGTTGATGGCATCACAGAAACAAATCCTTGGAGTAATGACACGGATGGCGATGGGCTTAATGACTCCTATGAGGCATTTACACTGCTAACCGATCCAACATCTAATGATACTGACGGCGATAGAATACCCGATGGAGTTGAGGTAAATGGAGCCTATGGTAATCCTCCACTACCAACCGATCCGCGAAATCACAATACTGATGGAGATCAGTTCGATGACGGTGAAGAAGATGCTAATCAAAACGGTGTTGTCGATGACGGTGAAACTGACCCAACCCGAATAGAAGATTCAGGTGATTTTGACGGAGATGGGGTAGCAAATTGGGAGGAAAATGGAACTTGTACTCTATGGAATGTAGCCGATACTGATGGAGGGGGTGTAGATGACGGTACAGAGTTAGATCCAGGACATATGACTGACCCTTGCACTTCTACATATGAACTGTATCTAGACATTGTTGCATGGGTACCGCTCGATTTTTCGCTTACCTTGAATAACACCAGCAAACTTGACCCCACTCCAATAGACTGGAGACACGATGAAAATGCACCACCGATGGCATATTTCGAATCTGCAACGGGAAATCGAACTCCTTTCCAATATTCAACAGTTGATGGAAATATCCTAAGATCTGTCTCAATAAACATGCCCTCTGATGCCCTTTATGTTGTAGTAACGAATGGTTCATGGTGTTGGAATGCGGCCCTGGGTAGTTCAAATGAACAACATTGCGATGATGATTATCTAGATACAGATGGTGATGGTTTAGCAGATTGGGAAGAATCTCTAGGAGCTTGGGGGTATAACTCAATTCCAACTTTAGTCGACTCTGATGGCGATGGAGTAAATGATCTTGATGAAATAATTAGTGTTACAGACCCTCTTGAACCCTGTGATAATAACTTAGATTCTGATGGAGACGGTTTGAATAATTATTTTGAAAACACAACGGGATGTGAATTAGATTACGGAATTGGAGGTGGCAATTTAACACTTGATAATTATACAACTTGGTGGAATAATTCAGATACCGACAATGGTGGAGTTACAGACTATCAAGAATATTTTGATGGAACTAATCCTCAAAATAATCCTGATGATGATTTGAACCCACTAGACACTGATGGTGATGGAATTCCTGATACAATTGAACAGGAGATTGGGACTGATTGGTTGGATCCAGATACGGATGGAGGAGGTATACCAGATGGAGATGAATGCCTTCCAGAATTTTGGGATAATTTTTGTGTTGATTCTGCATTAAATCCTTGGGATCCAACAGATGATATTGACTCTAATGAATTGTATTTCTTCGCAAAGAATACCTCAGTAGGTGTCGATTACAACCTAACACAATATTGGCGTTGGCACACTTACGATGCATATACAGGCGTATCATGGGGAGTTAACACAAGTTTGGTGGGTTACACTCAGATGATTCCCGGTTGGTCAACAGTTCAAGGTGTAGCCCACCCCGATTTTTGGGATAACTCCGCACTTAACTCATGGGAAATTTCTTACTCCCCAGGCCTTTTAGGACCTGGTGATGAATTAATTGCGCCCTATAATGCAGTAAACTTCACAACTTGGAGCGATATAAATTCTGGACTGAACTTTTCGAATTATACGCGCGATGTCCTTATTGATTCATCTATTATTGACCAATTGTATGTGACCTCTCCACAAGTTACGCTAACCAATTCTATTAGAGAAAATACTACTGTTTTCCAAAATAGTAGCTACGCAACGGATTTTAGAGGATTTAGTAACATTTCGAAGATAACTTGGTCAGTAATTAACGAAACAGGTTGGAATTCAGCTTGGGATCAGGTAGTAGCCGTCCAGCAGTTCTTGATTAATGGAAATAATACAACTACTTTCCTCAGAAATCATGATGGTTCTGGTCTTGACAGAAATGATTCTGTCATTTCTACTTCACTCGATGATTTATCCGTCTGGATTCTTGAAGAAAAATTCGAAGGAGATTGTGACGATTTTTCATCTGTTTTTGCCGCTATGCTGAGAAGTATCGGCTTACCCACAAGAAAGGTTACTGGATTTTCTGGTGGCACGTGGGTAGATGATGGAACTCGCCAAGGTTTTGATGTATACGGGAAAGACTTCTCATCATGGGTTGAAGTACATTTGCAAACTAATGCAAATCAAGGAGAGCTAGACCTAGGTTGGATTCCATTCCAGGCTTGTCCAGCCCTTTCGGCGGTTGAAATCATAAATGAATCATGGACACCTGACACCTTCGAGAGAGATTACTCCTCTGGTAATATTACACTTAATGGCACACTGCAGTTTGTCTCTAATGCCTCTTCGATTGAAAATATAACTTTGGAGCTGTATTTAGTCCCTGATAACGAAACAGCAAATGTCCCAGGCAGTGCATCCTCAGCGAATCGATTAATCGGGACGTCTACAACTAATTCAACAGGTTTCTTCTCTTTCAACGGTTCACCAACAGAGATTATTCAACCAGGATATGGTTCTCTAGTAGTTCTAACCCAACAGAATGGTTATGTCGGTTCACAAGGAATTTCTTTTTCTTGGAAAATTAACATAACCGATGATGTAAATATATCGATAGAGTCGCCTTCTCCAACCAATCAACCAATTTTAGGGGCTGGTGTGAACTCCACATTTACCGGGAATCTAGCTTGGGCAAACATACCGTTTAGTGACCCCTCTAGTTTGGATTCTCACCAGATTCTGCTAAATTACACGACAACAGAAGAAGGAAATGTCAACCTTATTTCAGAAGTTGGTTCAGGAGGCTATTTCGAATTTAATATTCCAATCTCTGAAAATGAGCCTTTAGGTTTGATTAATGCTAGCCTGGTATTCCAAGGCTGGCATCAAATCGATTTAAACAATGCGACTATTCCAGAATATCACCTAAGGCCAATGATATTCGATTTCAACTTCAACATAACCCCTTCTCCAAATCTAACCGTGACATTGGAGGGATTAGATCTCAATTCTAGCATTTTAGACATTAACGAATTGGTATTCATAAATGGTACAGTAGTTAGTAGAGGCCCCTCACCTGAGCCATTGAATGGGACCCTTACTTTCCAAATGCGCAGAGCAGGTACTAATGTCGCCTACATTGATTTAATTTCATGGCAACTTAACTCTACTAATTGGACAACAAACCCCGGAGAATTCACCTTACAATGGGATTTCAATGAATTGTCGGTCCCGATTCCTGCTGGTTTGGTGGAAGTAAAATTCATATTTTCCGCAGATGATTTGTCTGCATCTGATGAGGAATCAATTTTGGATATACACGGAATTAGATCATACATAGATTTCACTTATTCACTAAATCCAATTTTAAGAGGTAATGAAGCCTCGATAGATGTACAACTAACAGATCACACTGGCACCTCAATAGCTGAATTCCCAGGGACGTATGTCATGGAATTTAATGGAACCGAGGCATTCAATATCACTAATCCAGAATCTTCCAATTTGAATGTAGTTTGGACTCCGAATTCCAACATGATTTCAGGCGATTACTCTTGGAATCTGAATTATTCGGGCTCAGAATGGCTTCGTCCGGACTACGTGTCTGATGTGATTAGGATTCAGGGTCTGGCCAATGTTTCGGCTACAATAGCATCAAATTGGACAGAGAGGGGTACTGTCACGTGGGTGAATGGGTTCGCGCAAGATATATTCCATTTAACCCGAATAATTGGAAATAATTCTTCGATAGTAATTCAACTAGAAACTCCATCTGATTTACCACCAGCACCAGATGGAAGCCCTGCTCCTCCTGTAATCAAAAATTTGGCAACCGGATGGATAAATCAAACAAACGGCGCTTTCAATCTGTCATTTGTAATGCCAACTGATGTTCGTTCAGGTGCATATTTTATGCGTTTTCTCTTGGACTTCACCAATACAAATGACTCATCCGGTCCGTTCTTTACTTCCTTAGTTCAAACTAGAATCTTAAGTGGATTACAGAGTGAATTTATTGTTCAAGCAGAACCCCAATCCTCAATTGTAGTGGCTGGAAATACCCTAATTCTAAATGCCACTGTAACAGATATTTCAGATGGTTCAACTGTAGCAGATGCAAATGTGGATCTTTATTTCGACTGGGGTGGTGCAAATCAAGTCATAATCGATACTGCTACTACGGATGTTGACGGAGTAGCCAGATTCAATCCTACATTATTGGATGATACTGTTCCCGGATTTTATGATATTCGCATTCATGCTAATGATGATTTGACAGATAATCTAACCGATACAGATGCTGGAAGATGGATTGGTAATGACACCTTTACTAACTTAACAGTCCAAGTGGATAGCCTAGTTAATATTGAAAACATTCCACTGGAAGTAACAGCTGGCCAGTCATTCAACCTTTCAGGAAAGGTTATTGATGGATTTGATAATAACAGAAGTGTCAGTGGCCCGATGGCTGTAGAAATCTTTTTCCTGAACGATACAAGTGAAAAATTGATTACAAGTCATACTACTCTTAGTAACGGTTCGTTTTCTCTATCAGTCCCAACGGACCCATTTGGTGACGGAGTTTCAAGCGGCACCAAGACATTAGTCGTCAGCGTTATCGAGGGAAGTTCTCCGTTCTATCTTACAGGGACGGGTAATGCTACTATTCTAGTAAAGGGCGTTACGAGGTTTATTGATCAGACACCAATTATCCAAACCGTTGTTGATAGGGGCAACTCAGTTACTTTCGGAGCCAGATTAACCGAGTTTTCTGATAATGACCTCCCGGTTGGAAATGTTCCTGTAGCTGCCAAGTTCCATGATACTTGGCTTAACGAAAGCCAGGCTAATGGTCAAGGTTTAGTTAATTTCACCTTTGATATACCACATTCCCATCCACTAGGTCAAATAGCAATCACTCTATACTTTAATGGCTCAACGAATCTTCACTCTACGACTACAGTAATGAATCAAATCTTTGTTCGTTCACCGACGAATTTGTCATTATCTACAATTTCTGACAATCCTGTTGCTGGAGAGTCATTCAATGTCAGTGGGACTTTGCTATCTAGTAATGGAAGCGGGATTATGGACCGCTCTGGATTTGCTTTGTCTACACTACTGACTTTCACGATAGACGGCACTGAGTCTGGCTTCCAGGTCTCCGGTGGTGTGGTTAATCCCAATGGAACTTGGAACGCAATAATTACGCTAGGCCTCTCATTCCCACGTGGCACTCATAACATAACTGCAACTTATACCCCTACTGTGAACTACTATGGTTCTAGTAGTGAAGATGGAGTCTTCGATAGTAGAGGTTACTCTCTAATTTCGATCCTTGATCCGGCGGATCTAGATCCCGATAGGAGAGTAATCAGAGGGAATGGGGTAAGTGTCAATATATCCGTTATTGATAACGCAGGCCAATTGGTTGATAGTGCTCCAATTCGAGTTCTTGTCGATGGTGCCCTCGTTCAGTCAATAACCACCGATTCCACAGGACGTGCCTCATTAGAATTATCAGTTGACTCTCAAAGAATTCAGGGCCCAATGCTAATCTCTGTTGAATTTGATGGATTTAATGGGACAACTGGGTTGATTGGAGATTCTACTTGGACTAGAGTCATAGTTTTAGCTCCTACAGTAATCGAATTTACCGAAATATCCGGTACGAAAATCGCAGGAGAAAGTGTAACATTTAGTGGTACATTATTAGACGAGCATGGTCTATTATTAACCAATGAAGGAATTTTATCCGGGGGGGTAATTCACCTGTGGATAGATGGAGTTGACGTAGGTTCGACATATATAACAATATCAAACTCTTCAACTGGAAGCTGGGAAATAACCTACAATCTACCTCTAGATATGGATTATGGAACTCACATTGTTTCAGCCAAATTCTATGGTGGATTCACATGGGTTGACCCAATGGGTCAAGGGGACTCATTGAATCCTGAATATTATCTACCAACATCAAGTAGCACTCAATTTAATGTCACCCAAACATCTCAAGTTGTTTTGACTACACCTCCTGGTGAGATCGATCGAAATCAATTACTCTTGATTGAAGGTAGATTAACTGATGGAGCAGGTAGAACTCTTGGAGATAGGTATGTTGAAGTTACTATGGATGACCAATTTTTAACAGGAGTCCAGGTTGGACAGAATGGTAGTTTCAGCATTTACGTTCCTATACCACCAGATATGCAACTTGGTCCTCGGCTTCTAAGAATAAATTACCAAGGAGAAGAATTCATTTTACCCTCGAATTCCAGCACAGTCTTCACGGTTTACGCTCCAACGATTATCACGATTAATCAGCCAAGCGCCTATGCAGTTGGAGATGAAATGAGACTCACTGGAAGAGTCAGGGATAACCTTCCTAATGGTGGCTTAGCTAATCATTCTCTTGAAATTTTCATCGATGGAACTCTTGTAGGTATCACGAAGAGCGATGAAGATGGTGATTGGTCATTTAATTGGGTAATCTCCGATTTCCTTGATATTGGTTACCATACCATAACCGTAATTGCACCAGCCCAAGGGTATTATCGAGCAGGATTTGAAGATGCTAATCTAACAATTGCTTACCATACGGCAATAAATTTGCAAGTTGAAGAAGTATCTGTAACTAGAGGAGAACAATGGAACTTTTCAGGTCGTTTGTTTGATTCAGACAGTACTGGTGCCCCGGGACTCGCAGGTAGGGAACTCATTGTAACTCTAGATGGTATAGAAATAGGTAGAATAACAACTGGAGAGAATGGAAACTTCGAATTAGAATATAATTTAGGATATTTAATTTCTAGAGGCGGTCACGATATCAAATTTAGTTTCGAAGGTCAAAGCTTCTATCTCCCAGTCGAGTATAATATGACAGTTTATGCTTGGGCCAATATAGAAATGGAGATACTTTGGGAAACCGATTTAATCATCCGCTCTGATGATTCTAGAAATATTAACTTGGTTGGCAGAATTGTAGAGGTAGGTGGTCAGAGCAACGTAATAGACAACATGGATGTTGTAGTGTTATGGAATGGTCTTGCGGAACCAGCAGTAATTGTATGGGACGAATCTACTGGGCATTTCGAAATCAATGCTCCCGCCCGCTCAACAATGACTCCAGGAGAGTTAACTCTGATTCTATCTGTAATTCCTGATGCTGATAGGTTCCTAAACGGAGTCGAAATAGAACACATCGTTAACGTACGGGTTCCAGTAACCTTCACATTTATCCCAGATAATCATCACATTACAGAAAATCAGAGGAGGATAAATGGAACTGTTTCAGTTACAGCTAATGATACGGGATTACCAGTAGAGGGGATTTCAATTGTCGCACGGCTTGTAAACTCCTCAGTAATCCTATTCCAAAACGTGAAATTGACCGATCAAAATGGAATAATGGATTATGAGTTCACAATACAGAACCAACCTGCATTCTACGATCAGAATAAGTGGGGTCAATTATCATTAATTTTCCAAACCGATTCCCAATTAATTAGCCCGAATGATCGCTTATGGCTCGCTAATGATTATGAAGGAATTACCATGACCTATGAAGATCCAGCTCCACTTCTCACATTCTGGCAAATTTTAGCCCTTATTGGTGTAATTTTGATTCTTGGTACTTTGTTTGGTATGGGGCTCTCCCTCAGAAGGCGTAGGTTAGCTACACTTGATGAAATGGCTGGCGTATTCACATATACTGCTGAATTACTTGCTGCGGGTGATGAAATCCGCGAAGCCATCTTTAATTGCTATGAAAGTCTATGTAACATTTTGATGAGAAATGGATTCCTACGTCGTGATTTTGAGACCGTAAGAGAATTCGAGATGGCCATAAGAAAGGCACTACCGATTAGTGAAGACGCTCTAGTGGCTTTGGATAGAATATTCGAAGAGGCTAGATATTCGTCACACAAATTAGGAGANGGTCATCGTCAAAATGCCCAACATGCACTTTCGATGATTCTACAAGAAATAGATCAATTACAAGACGTGCCAGAGAGAGATTCATTTGACCTTAGTGAAGCNGTCGCCTGATTAATCAAAACTCAGATGAAGAACTCCATCTGAAATGATTGCAGACTCAACATCCATTGTCGCTGGAACTGACAGTGTGCGAATNATACCCCCGAAGCGTTCTGGAGCAATAACTCGGATTAATCTTCTACCATCCTCTATAGCAGTAGCCACTGAAAGTTGACTCAAAGATTGCATATCTAAATTGATATCAACTCCCGCTTTTGCCGTATCTCTATCTAATTCATCAAAGGCNAAACTTTGTGAATCCAATGACCTTGAATGTGTCTTTGCTTCATCTATTCTATCAGAAATCTGTGTCAACACATCGTTGTGATTATTTTTTGCGGATTCAAGATGTGGAAGGTCTGCCAAAAAACGTTGATGCATTGTCTCAGCGTCTATATCCAATCCTCTATCCCGGTTGTCTTCTGGTTCTTCTCCTAAGGTCTCGAAACCTACAATATCGACCTTCCGCCACATAGTCAACCAATCTCGCGAAGAATCCGACTTTGATGAATCCATTGATTAAAACTCACTCTATAGCTGGATCCGGAAAGCGTTGAAAAAACCTCTTTGCTAGACGTCCTGTTCTCTCAGCATCTTGACTTTTCATCACCTGTAAGTTTGTAGGAATACAAAACCGGTATGGTCTTTCTCGAATTCGTTTTTCTAGGATTACTACAAGTGCCCTATCTTCTGCTTTTCTTATTGGCCGTCCAATCGCTTGTAGAACACTATTTACTGCTGGTTGGTGACTGGAGTACCTTCTAGCCGCATTAGCTCCAAATTTGTCTTGAAAATATTCAGTTAACGCCTTCTGTCGAGCACTAGGCGGCGGTACAGGAAGTCCAATACAAACTACTGCATCTAGGATATTTTCGGGGTAATCAACACCTTCGGCCAATTTACCAGAAAGTACGCCACAAAGCATGACTCTGTCATTNGTTCTACGTTTNNGATATAGATTNTCNACCATNTNNNCGACTTGCCGNTTACTCATTCGNGAANTCTCCTTCTCTATNTGGATNCCCCANGGNANCCAGCGNTAATCNTCCAATACCATATCCAACATTGCATAACTTTGTGNAAATANCGCAACATGNCCAGGTGTATTNCGTAAAACCTCTATNACATGNTCNCGGATATTNNTCGTATTGNNTTCTCCACGTTCGGTATATCTTGAAGTNGTATTTTGNGCAACTAAAACNGGCCTTCTTTCNGANAANAATGGTGAATCATAGTNNTTAGCNAACACTTTCCTTTCTTCANTTTCNGGTAGNCGCAATAAATCTCTGTACATTTCAGCGGGAAACAATGTTCCTGACATGAGTATAGAACCACGGCAAGANGCNAAAAGAGGCCCNGAAACTACACCTGGNTCGAGCAGAAAAGACCTTACTTGTGTTTGCTCAAGTATTTTATCGAAAACCAGAACTAGGGCTGGGGAGTCCTCATACTGGCCACAAGTGATTATGAAAGAGGCTAGTCTTTCGCAATCGCTCTCTCTTTCATCATCATCGACTTCCTCATCGGATTCAATTCGGACTTTCAATAATTGAGCCACTAATCGTTTAAGATTCGATAATCGGCCTTCTGGAACTTCTTCTAAAGTCTCACTTAGAATTGCTTCCATTTCATCTAGTAAATGTCTAGTTTCTACCGACATATCTTCTTCTTCAAGACGATTTAATTCTCTTTCTCTCGCAGAAAACCAAGTGGGCATTTGTTTNTGCAGACGTTCTAGTGATCTTTGAGCCCATTCCATTTCATCTAGTTCTATTTCTACTCCATTAACTGTGTTTTTCTTCGCATTACCAATGTGTTCTTCAACGTCTGATTTGGCTTTAACGAAAATATTCGAGGTAATTCTTCGACTCATNCCATTACGGACTCTATCAGGTAAATTGTGTGCTTCATCCACAATGAGAATGGTATTTTCAATATCTACTCCCATAGAAGGTAATGAAGCCTCTCTAACACTATCGATGAAAACATGATTGTAATCACAAACCAATATGTTGCAACTCTTTACTGCCTCTCTAGCAGTCGCCCAAGCACAGAGATTTATTCGTCTACTATTCTGAATCAAATCATCTACATGGGTTGGCTTTAGCAAAATGTTCGCTTGCATATCTGCTCTCAATTCATCTCTTATTGACCCATCTAAGTCATCTTCACAATCACATTTCCCACTCATTCGGTCGACATTTTGACACATGCCCTCACGTCCGATTAAATCAACTAATTTGATCGATGGTTCAGTNTGACCAAGTTTCTGGTTTATTTTCTGAACCGTGTCAACAACTATCCTGTGTTGTGATTGACGACTTGTGAGGAATAATATCTTCAGATTGTCTGATGAAGCCCTCTGTACNCTAATTGCACTGGCTAATGCGGCAGCGGTTTTCCCTATTCCAGTGGGGGCCAAGGCCATCAATGACCCCTCTGATAACAAAGACTCNATTCCATCCTCAATCATATCCGATTGAGATTCTCTAACTTCAGAATGAGCGAAGTATCTCACCGAGGAATCGACTCCTTTGGCGGTCATGGATTCGAACCTGCCGATAGGCCGCCCAAGAAGATTGGCTTTATCAGCGCTGAATTAAATTGGGTGTGCCCCGCCCGAATTGGGCGGGACGGTGTGTGTTGAGTTTCAATTTTCACGATTCTCTAAATCGTGATGTCTGCTTCGTGTTGAAAGGTTTGGTCGCTCTTGTCGAGGTGCATCAGAGGGCGAGTAGCCTACAGCGTTGGATAGTTTTGCTCTCTTTCTAATACCATTGAATCCTACAGTAAGGATTGCTCGAGTAGAAGTTTGTGCGGAGGGGCGACTTTGCCGCCCCCCCGCGGAGTTTGAGTGCATCCCATTCTCACCCACGTCTCTCACCTCATTGTTCAGTCGAATCGTCAAATCGAGCACGTAGCTCTTCCAGGCGCTTACTTAGCACCGCGTCGACTGTT
>PANM01000006.1 GCA_002708385.1 Methanobacteriota archaeon
GCTCGCAAGACTGCATTGGGGTTACTTGGCGCTGGTCAATTGATGTTCCTGAAATCGATTGTCGCTTGCGACCCAGAACATCCTGTAAAGGACCTAGATACTCTTCTTGACGTCTTGGACTCGAAGGTAGATATATCGGGAGACGTACAAGTTCTGCAAGGTCAAGTTGCTGATTCACTTGCACATGCCTCACCTCACCTAAATGTCCATGACAAAGTGATGATTGATGCTTCAAGCCCAACTCATGATGACCCAATGTTTGGGCTGACAATTCCAGATGGACCTGGTGAATCACTGGTTGATTCTGTAAGTCAAATTGAAGGAGTTACACAAGTCAGAATGCTACGTCCTTCGATGATGGTTGTAACCACACATATCGAAGGTGGACCAAGGCCAGAAGAATCAGTTGAAACTGTCAACGAAGAAGGGGCCGCAGCGCAGAGAGAACATATTGTCAATCTCCGAGATACTATTTGGTCGCTAAAAGGAACAGAAAATCTGCGCTGGCTATTCATCACCGATGATGATGCAGACTTACAGGCTGATGGTTGGAGAAGGAAACTTCTGTGGCAATTCTTCTGTAGATTTGACGTTGCAAGAGATCTACATTTCGATGAAAATCGTTCTCGACTCGCTTGGGATGCAACGGCACCGATTCCAAGCAATACAGGCCCACATACAGTTAGGCGCTGGCCAGGGGTTACCCTTCATGACCCTGAAATAGAGGCTAAGGTTGAGGCTTGGATGAAACAAAACAATCTATGAGGTCGAATTATGGGAGTCAAAGAAATTCTAGAATTCGTCAAAGTCGAGCATACTCTCTTCTCATTACCATTCGTTCTAATCGGTTACATTCACGCTCACAATCAATTCATCGATGAACTCCCAAGCGACTCGAGTTGGATATCCATTGACATTGTTTGGATACTAATTGCAGCGGTCGGGGCAAGGGGTCTAGCAATGACTCTGAATCGTATCATTGATCGTGATATTGATGCTCAAAATCCACGTACTGAAAGCCGACACCTAGTAAGTGGTTCAATGTCTATGCAAACCGCTTGGAATTTAGGTGCGACATTCTTGATTATGCTTTTATTCAGTGCATGGCAACTAAATGAAGTGGCTTTAATGATGGCTTGGTTACCTGTATTGGCATTCGTAACCTACCCCTACACCAAGCGCTACACTTGGGGTTGTCACCTTTGGTTGGGGCTCTGCCTAGGTTTGGCTCCTGCGGGCGCTTGGTTGGCGCTCTCGGCGGATGTCCATCAGTGGGATGCAATACTGGATTCACATTGGTATCCTAGTATCTTCTTCATCAGTTTAGGAGTGGCTCTATGGATTACTGCCTTTGATATCAATTATGCTCGCATGGATGTTGAAAGTGATCGCAAACAAGGAATTCATTCGTTCCCGGCGAGATTTTCCGAACAAGCAACTACACGAACATCGGTACAACTGACTTTACTTTGGTTTGCTTGCTTCGCAATCGCCGACCCGATGGATGAAATCTATTTTTTAGCTGCCGCTGGAATTATGGCGATTGCAAATATCGCTGTTATCATTGCAAGAGAAAGAATTACAGATTTTCAAACCACTCTATTCCGAGTTTCGATGCTAACCGGATGGGTCTTGCTAGCGGCCATTATCATGCATGAACCAAGCACTGTTGGAACGCAATAAGAGGTTAAGTTCAACATCAGAGTTCAATAACTCCCAAGACAAGCACGATATCCCTAAGGTGATGCCAATGTCAGATGTCAGCATGTTCCATCTTCATTCGGAATATGATACAGCAGGGGATCAAGAGCAAGCAATTGATAGACTAATGGAACAAATCGAAGCAGGTCAAGAGCGCTGTGTCTTGATGGGAGTTACCGGTTCTGGCAAGACCTTTGCTATGGCAAATATCATCCAGAGAATGGAATTGCCTACGTTGATCTTGTCTCATAACAAAACCCTCGCTCGACAGTTATGGCAAGAGATGAGCGAGTTATTTCCAGAGAATGCTGTCGAGTACTTCGTAAGCTACTACGACTACTATCAACCAGAGGCTTACCTGCCTAATCGAGACTTATACATCGATAAAGAATTACAAATGAATGAGAGAATCGAACAAGAACGATTTTCGACTGTTGCAAGCCTTGTTACTCGTCCCGATGTGATCACTGTTGGAACGGTTAGCGCAATCTATGGTTTGAATCCTCCAGAAGCATTCCAAGAATCATATTTGCATTTGCAGGTTGGAGAGGCGAGAGAACCACAGGATGTCATGCGCGACTTGGTTGAGATGCAATATCGAAGAACAACCGGGGATATTGCTAGAGGAGATGTCAGACTTCGAGGCGAGGTCCTCGATGTCTGGATGCCTAGCCGAGATGACCCAATTAGAATTCGATTCGGCTGGGATGGAATAGAAAAAATCACAGTTTGCGAAGCGGTTTCATGGGAGCCGCTTGATGATTTTGAAGAGGCGTGGATTCACCCTAAGGAATTCTATATGACTAGTGAAGAAAGATTTCTGCAAGCGATTGAAGATATCGAAGATGAATTAGATGAAAGGATAAATTTCTATGAGAGGAAAGGTCAAGATTTGGAGGCTCATAGAATAGAACAAAGAACTAAGTTCGATTTAGAGATGCTCCAGGAAACAGGTTCTTGCAAGGGTGTCGAGAATTACTCTATGCACTTTGATGGGCGTCAAACTGGAGAGCGCCCATATTGCTTACTCGATTTCTACCGTTATTGTGCTGAGTCATACCACGGAGGTGGAGAAAAGTATCTCGTAATCATGGATGAGAGTCACGTTACATTACCACAAGTAGGTGGAATGTTTGGCGGAGATTGGTCAAGAAAAGCGAATCTTGTCGAATATGGATTCCGTTTACCAAGTGCTCATGATAATCGTCCTCTGAAACTTGCAGAGTTCCAAGAATTGATTCCTCAGATGCTCTATGTCAGCGCAACCCCAGGAGAAAGGGAGTTGCGCCATCTGGCAGAAATTTCTGGAAAAAACATACACGAGGGGCTGCTACATGCACCGGCTGGGGGTGGAGCTGGAGAAGCAGATGTACCAAAGAAAATTGCACGCTATCCTATGGAAGAAATTCTTGTTGACCTACCTGAAGTTGTGAGAATGGAGATTCGCCCTACCGGATTATTAGACCCTCATATCGAAGTCAGACCTACCAAGGGTCAGGTCGACGATTTGCTCAGTGAAATTAACCAATGTGTAGAAAGAAATGAGAGAGTATTGGTTACTGTGATGACTATCAAATTCGCTGAAGAAGTTGCAGAGTATTTACTCAAGATGAATGTCAAAGCGCACTATCTTCACTCCGAAATTGATACGATAGAGAGGACTGAAATTATCAAAGCGTTAAGACTAGGTCATATCGATGTAATTGTTGGAATCAACCTTCTTCGAGAAGGTCTCGATATCCCAGAGGTTTCGCTTGTTGCAATTTTCGATGCAGAACGGGAGGGATTTCTGAGGAACGAGCGTTCCTTACTGCAAACAATTGGTAGAGCAAGTCGAAATGAAAATGGAAAAGTGATTCTCTATGCAGACTCTGTATCTCCATCAATGGAGGCGGCAATTGGACAAACAAATACCAGAAGAAGAAGACAGGAAGAATTCAACCAAGAAAATGGAATCATTCCAACAACTATTCGAAAAGCACTACCAGTAATGGGTGCTGAAGTTGAGGATCTGATGGCTGGAGCAGCAGGAAAAGGTAAGGGTGGCGGACGAAGGTTAGTCGCTCGTAAACCGGGAACAAAAGGGCTGGAAGGTGTCGTAAAGAAATTCGGACTCGGAGCTGGTGCATGGAATACCACAGATTCTGTCTTGGATAACATTAGCCAGCCCGAGTGGGTGGAGGCCGCATACGAGGCCTTGAGTGAAGATGATCTGGAAGACACTCCAATTGATGATATTGAGCGAACCAAATTGATTCAGCGTCTTGAGGAAGAAATGAAGCAGGCAGCGGCTAGATTAGATTTCGAAAGAGCCGCCGCTTTGCGAGATAGAATATACCAAATGCAGACCGCCAAATAGACGAATTCTGCCTGGTAATTCATTGAAATCGTATTCGTCGAATTGAATACGAAGGAGTTAGCCGACCGGCTTGTGGCAGCCTACTCGCGTGATGACTTCTCAACCCCAGTTGAGGATTATGACTTCGGTTCAGCCGAAAGTCCACGGGCTCTTATCGACCAGATGGCAAGAGCCGGCGGGTTCACTGCAACCAAACTTGCGCACGCAAGAGACATCCTAAGAAATTCAATGGCTAAAACCAATGATGACGGGGTACTGAATTGGCTTTCGTTCCCAGCTTGTCTGTGCGCAACAGGAACCCGAGGATTTTTTCTCGAGGCCCTGAAGAGAAAATCATTCAACGTCATTATCACAACTTGCGGTACCTTGGATCATGATATTGCAAGAACTTACCAAGACTACTTTCATGGAGATTTCAATCTCGACGACATCGCTCTTGGAGAAGAGGGACTAAACCGCCTAGGTAACGTCATCGTACCTAACGAATGCTACGGAGAGATTCTCGAAAGGGTTGTACTTCCATGGCTAGAACAAATCGAAGAAGAACGGTCAGCTGCAAATCCAGATAATCCGTGGCTAGGATTCGGGTCGGTTGAACTATGCTGGGCTATAGGTGATCGAATTGAAGACGAAACTTCTCTTCTTCATTGGATTGCAAAACATCGTATACCGATGGTTATTCCTGGACTCTCGGATGGGTCAATCGGGGCACAATTATTCATGCATCGGCAGAAGAATCCAAGCTTCATGGTCGATTTCCTCGCTGACGAACAAATCCTTTCTGATCTAACCTGGACCGCTGAGGAATCACATGCATTAATGGTCGGGGGTGGAATTTCAAAGCACCATGTTATTTGGTGGAATCAATATCGAGATGGATTAGATTCTGCAGTTGGAATTACAACCGCTCCCGAACACGATGGCTCTCTATCAGGTGCTCGGCTTAAGGAAGCAATTTCTTGGGGCAAGGTTCGACCTGAAGCGCCACATGTAGTGGTTGAAGGAGATGCAAGTGTCTTACTTCCTTTGCTCGGGGCTGACCTTTTTTCTAAATGATGAATTCGGCAAAATAACTTGTCTATTCCAAGGTATTTGTTACCGTCTTGGACAGGACATTGCTTAAGTGTCGTCGATGTTGGGAGGGGCTTTATGTCCGTAGAGGCAATGATGCAGAACATGATTGATGAATTGACCGACGCTATGAAAGATGCTGCAAAGCACGACAAGGGTGTAAACGCAGCTGGAACAAGAGTCCGCAAGACTATGCAGAGCGTTAAGGCTGCAGCTCAGGACGTTAGGAAGCAAGTCCAAGCAGACCGCTCCTGAACATTAGATTACGATCTATTGTTTTCATTCGTCTTGCGAATGAGCGAACGATTCCATCAACCCCACACGCATAGCGGTTAGAGGCCTCCATCCCTCTTCTCGACCAGATGCTAGCATTGCATTATGCAATGGAACTAGATTAGGCCGAGAGATTTGACCATCGAATTGTTGTGAGGCTGGACTAGGGACATTTGTGAGAGATTCTACTGTATGGCTCAGATGCACTGCGTCAGTATATCGTCTCCATAGCAATTTCATTTCGTCTAAAACTGCATCTGAACTCCAAGCCCGACGACCTGCCAAATCAATCACACCACTTGGAGTATCCCCGTTAGTCAATGAAATCTGTACGATTGCATCTGTAGCGTCACGAATGTGTACCCAGTGACGGGCATCAATATCTTCTGGAGGACTTTCTTTGGAACCGCCCTTGACCCAATTTATCCAATCTGACAAAATTTCAACACCCCAACCATTTACTTGTTGAGGCACAAGAATATCATGAACGCGGAAAACAAGTTTGGAATTTGGATAGGGAATATTTGCTGGAATAACAGCAACATCAATTTCAGAGGTTGGTAGATGATTTGCTCCTATGGCAATTACCAAATCTGCATCTTCTTTATTCTGAGTAAAGGTTGCACCTGCTCGTTCTAATCGGTCGGCAAGCGCTAGATATACTGCATCTTGCTCTCCAAGAAGGTGCACCACCTTTGTCATCAAAACCATCGAGAGGGTTTACCTTCATGGTTGTGGTGGCTAGAAATTCAAGCCGTTGTAACCGCTGGCTGCTCTTTTGCGATGAAATGATCTAGGCAATTACGGACGATTGTCAAAATCATATCAATCTCTGGACTTGACAAACCGAAATGAGGAGTGAATCGGAGGGCGTTTTGGCCACCATGAATTACACCCAAGCCTTTTTCCCGACACCATTCTTCAACGCCTCCAAAACCAACAACCGGGAATCTATCTGGGTTCAATTCTGCACAAAGCAATAATCCGGTACCTTGCACTAAAGTTACACAATCAGGATAATCCGCTTTCAAATCCTCTAGCTTAGAAAGAAATTCTGCACCTGATTCACGAATGTTTTGCCTCATTTCAGGGGTGATCCTGTTCAGAACAGCGATAGCAGTTTCCAAAGCACGAGGATTAGTTGTCATTGTGTTACCATAGATTCCAACTACATACAGTTCCGCCGCATTCTCACTCAATCCAAGGACTGACAAAGGATATTGTCCTGCATTCAGAGCTTTAGACCATGTCTCTAAGTCGGGTACTTCTGCGTCTTGGAATCCATCATAGTCGACTACAGATAGGCAACCCTGGCCTCTCAAGCCAGCTTGGATAGAATCGACTAGCAATAGTGACCCGTGTTCTTTAGTTAGCCTTCGAGCCTCATCATAGAATTCTCGGGTTATGCATTGACCAGGACTACCTTCTCCTTGGATTGGCTCCATTGCCATCATTTCGATAAAGAAGCCCTCTTCATCCGCACGAGCGAAAGTTGCTTGTAAATCAGCTATATCATTCGGTTCAACGATGATTACGTTATCATCTCTGAATGTTGCTAAATTATTCCTATATCCATCTTTACAAGAATCAGATATGGTTGCTGGACGTTGTGTACGACCGTGGAAAGCCTGTCTAAGTGCTACCAATTTTATTGGCTTACCCTGATGGCGACCGCCTTCTCCAGTCATCAGTTTTGCATTAACATCAGCTATTCTCATTCCTATTGTAACAGATTCTGAACCACTATTTAGACAAACGAAGTGGGAGAATGGACATGTTCCTCTGGTATGACCAACTTCTATTCTTAGAGCGTCAGCCAGTCTCTTCTGACTAAACGACGGAGTCATTACATTGGCCATAACCCAATTATCACTCATAGCTTCAATGATTTCTTTTGGCCCATGCCCGGCTCCAAGCATACCATACCCGCCATTGTCATGAATTACTCTACCATGAGAAGTAATTATCCAAGGCCCTCGAGCTGCAATTGGAATGTATGGATTGACGGTTTCTGGCTTATAGAAATTTACAAAATCCTCCTGAAGTTTCTCAATCAGATTGGATTCGTCTAACATTAAGGTGGCTGCACCAACTTCTTCAATCAAAGCCGAATGTCTCTCATAAGCTTCATTTATCGCACTAACTAGGTTATGATCGTGTTGACAAAATTGCTGGATTATTGAATCTCCTAATCCGACAGTTCGGGGTGTTCCAGCTTTGGAACGAATCTCGGTGAGTAGGTCGTATGCTCCAGCCATCGATTATCCAACGAGCACACATTCATCAACATTCGCTGCCCATTATTCTCGAAATATCAGAATCGATAGATTCTGTATGATTATCGAAAATAGCCATTGTTCTGGGATCTATCTCATCAGAAATTTTGTAATTTTCAAATTCTGATAATCATACAAAAAATTGAATTGGCTTTAATTTTTCAATTGAAATTTTAATGTTATAATGAAATTTTCAATTGGATTATCAGTCTTATTAGACAGATAGTATAAGTGCTAATCCGCAGAAGCAAGCCTAGGGACAAGCAAGGGGGATGCACTAGTCCAACCAAAAAATGAGGGAAGAAAATGAGTGAAGATTACCGAATCCAAGAATTACTTCAGAGAGAAGTATACGTAGGCGACACACTAGTAGGTGTGATTACAGGAGAACGTTCTCATCCACGTGATGAATTTGTTCAATCAATGCGACTAGAAGTTGTAGACGATGTTGCAGGAGAATATATGCGAAAGCCGGCTGAACATGCACCATTGTCGAAAGAGTTAGTCCACAGCATAAGACCAGACGGAGGAGTAAAACTCTCTAAGTCTATGAGAGAGCTTCAGCGCAGGTGGAGAAATACCATTCGTATTGACGAACAACTTTGGGCGCCAGATGAACTAGTAGATCGTGCGGTAATGGACAATGACGGCATTGATATCGGAAATGTTGCAGGTTTTGTAAAAGTAAAGCGTACCTACAGAGGCGTTGTAGTAAACACACATGCAATATTGAGAAGGAAATACAACCTACCGGAACAACTGATCATACCAGTAAAACAATTGGCTCGAACAACCGCCTTCTTAGACGAATTGATTCTACGTTGTACAGTAAAAAGATTGGTTACTCTTCCAAGCTTTTTACAATTAAATCCCGATTCTGATTAAATTTAGAAGATTTTCACTCCGTATGGAAGATAATTATTGGTGGGCATGGCAGGATTTGAACCTGCGGCCTCCCGGTTATCAGCCGGGTGCTCCAGCCAAGCTAAGCTACACGCCCCTGAGCATTCTTCCGACAGGCATACCTATTTTGAATATGCCCATCTAGCATTATTCCGACTTGAATGTCAATAGGAGAAGTCATGAAGGACTCACCTCTCGCGCAGTTTACTCATGCCGGTTGTGAGTGGTTCCTCAGGCCGAGCGATTGCAGAATCCTTGGCTCCGTTATTAGACATGGAACACCTCGAATTAATCAGTAGGAGATTTCCTGACGGCGAGGGCTATGTTAGAGTTCCATCTGAATCTATTGAATCGGTACGTAGCGAGCCTGTTGTATTGGTCTCAAACACATATCCAGATTCAGGTGTTTTGGAGACAATACTCCTATTGGAGGCCATTTCATCTGTTCGAGCAGGCGAGCTTTCAAACTACAAGGGCTTAGAACCTCAAAGTCTCCCAGATGTTGGTTCAGAGATCTACTTAGCGATACCATACTTTGGTTACTCTAGGCAAGACAAGAGATTCTCTCCAGGAGAGACTATCAGCGCCCGTGTAATTGGAGATATGCTTGCTCGTTGTTGTGACGGCATTGCTATTCTGGACCTGCATGCTCCTGCGATTTTAGAAGATTTATCAGTTCCAGTTGAATTTGTTAGTGCAATGCCAGAAATTGCTGCAAGACTTTCCAACGAAGTTAACCCTGATTTTATTCTGAGCCCTGATAAAGGTGCGATTGATAGGGCATCTGAAGTAGCTACAATAGGTGGATGGGATTTTAGTTATCTAGAAAAAACCAGGATTGACGCTCATACAATTGAACACACTCCAAAGGATCTTGATGTAAACGGAAAAGTGGTAGCGATTGTTGATGATATGATTAGCACTGGTGGTACAATTTGTCGAGCTAGTGATGCTTTACACAAACAAGGTGCAACAGAAGTTCATGCAGCATGTACTCATGGTTTGTTTACTGCTGGTGCTATTTCGAGGCTTTCAAATCACGTTGATGGCGTTCATAGCACAGATTCTTTACCTAATCCAAGAGCTGTTGTTAGTACAGCACCAGCACTAGCAAGAGGCCTCAGAAAACTCATGGGGTAATTATGAATATCTTTGAAGGTAGAATTTCTTCTTCTGGTTTCGCAAGTGGGGACCGAATTGTAATTGGAGATTGGGAGAATTCTCCTTTGGGGGCATTCACTAACGTAATGTGGGCTAAACCGGATGGAACAAGAGTATTGCTCTCCCCTAGTCAAGAACACGCGGAATATGTCTCGTCTTTGTATAATTTTGAAGAAGTTCATATTGTGCCAATGGATGTAAATAGGCAATCGAAGAGTATCGAAATTAAAGCCCCTCCATTGAATGTCAAATTACGTTGGGGTATCGGATTTGGATTACCAATCCCCAGGCCAAGATGGTTCATCTCAACGGTAGAACAATGGTTTGCTAAGGCATTCTTCGGAACCAGTACGCACGGTTTAACTTGTAATGGGCTAAAAGAATGGTATTGTATATATTATCTTTCAAAAATAAAACATGCCTCGGCACATCTAGATGGAAAAAATCTAGGAAATATACGAAATTTCGAAATCAACGCATGTTTCGGATTTAGTGAGCCTCCAAAAAAACCATCATCGGTTCGTTTACGATCCATGATAGAGAGCACCTAACGATTACCGTGAGGTAATCCGCTGCGTTTATATTAGCCACGCCGTGCGCCGGACTACCCCACATGAGGAGTGAATCCAATGAGTGTACACATAGCATATGAGACCCCACAAGACGTGCAAGAGCAAGTCTANGAGATGGTAAAGGCCCTAGGAAAGGACGGACGCGGCGCACTAAAGAGAGGTGCTAACGAAGTAACCAAGGCTGCCGAGCGCGGAACAGCGCAGATGGTAGTTATGGCAGAAAACGTCAANCCTGGTGAACTTTTAGCACACATCCCAATGATTTGCAAAGAAAAGGAAATCCCATTCATCTACGTAGAAGACCAAGCCTATTTGNCTGAGGCTGCTGGAATGCCAACAGGTACCCGTACAGCTGCAATAGCAGTCATGGACGTTAGCAAGGATGGCGCTGAGCGCTTCAATGAAGTCAAAGGACACTTCGAGACTCTGTCTGCCTGAAGTAACTGAATCGGAAATAACGGAGGAAGTCAGATGGCAGAAGTCGAAGCATGGCCCGCAGAGGTCGTAGAAATTGTTGGCCGCACCGGTATGACTGGTGAGGCTACACAAGTCAAGGTGCGTGTAAATGACGCACCTAACCCGCGCGACGTTGGTCGCATAATTACTCGTAACGTAGTCGGTCCAGTAAGGATCGGCGATATTCTGATGCTGAAGGATACAGGTCGTGAAGCCCGTCGCCTCAGTGCTCGATGAGGTGATTGTAATGCCAGAGCGAAGAGTCTGTAATTTCACCCACGAAGAAATCGAACCGGGCACCGGAATGATGTTCATCAAGCGCGATGGTACTGTCTTTTGGTTCAAGGATAGTAAGGCACGCAAGAATCACTTGAATCTCAAGCGTAATCCACGCCGATTAAAGTGGACTCGCCGATACGAAAAAGGCGGAATCAAGTAAATACAGCCCTTGGGGTAGAATTCCTAACCCGCTACATCAAGTAGTATGGTTTTCCGGTAGTGNATTATGGCTGAAGGTACAGTTAAGTGGTTCAACAGAATAAAGGGTTACGGATTCATAGAGCAAGAAGATGGAGAGGACCTCTTCGTCCACAAAAGTCAGGTGGAAGGAGAAATCAATGACGGTGATACCGTCGAATACGAAATTGGTGAAGGGCCAAAAGGTCCAAACGCAGTCAACGTCAAGAAAACTAACTGAATATTCAGATTGTTTGATTGGTCCAATCAGTACAAGCATTGTGTGTACACTTTGGCGGATCAAATAGAATCTTTTCACTAGGGTCGATTAAATCTANCAGAAGATTTGAACCGGCCCCCTCTTGAATAGTTACAACAGAACTAGTAGAGGCCGGAAGATAATCCTCTCCAGTGCTGGCTAGACTGAGTTTTATCGTGTGACCAGCGGAGATTTGAGCATCCAATGTGAAGAATTCCATCTTGGCGTTGATTGTCTCAATTATTGGCAACCATGTTTGCTCATCTGTGCCACCTTCGTGATAGCGCAGGTCCATGATTGCATGACCAATATGGATACATGAGCCATTCTCGTTACAGTCTTCCAGTAATGCGTAAATTTGTCCACCAACTGTTGCGGTGGATACATCGATGTGGAGTCTTGGAAGTCCAGCAATCCAAACATCTTGATCCAGAGGTTCGGTCTCATAAACAGGGCCGGTTGCACCGTTTGGTAGAATTGTAGTAGTGCCTGCAACATTCATGAGAGCACCGCCTAGGTCAAGGGCAAGGGTCGTCATTCCTTCTGGCGGGTATCGGTCCTCTAGACGCCACTGCCCTTGGTTAGTTTGAATTTCAACCCATAGACCTGGTTTCTCTCCCTTGTCTAAGAGATAGTAATCAAACCATTCTAGAAGGTCTTGCATCCAATCAAATCGAGTCATTTGNGGGTACCCCTCACGGCCTCGACCTTCTCCCGACCTGTCGAAATGGTAATCCGGACGGTCGGGATAATCATGATCCCATTGTCCAAACAGCCCNTTGGCTTCGATTCCCNCATCTTTGAGTTGATTGATTACTGGNACNGCCATGTGTGGGTCNACATTCCAGTCATGCATNCCTTGGATNAAGTAGACTGAACCTTCGTAATTAGCTAAAACTCGGTCTAGGAAATATCGTTCNTTCCAATANGTNCCNGCTGCTTCACCNCCCCACATCCAAGCAGCCACGCCGGTTCCCGGNCCGATGATGTAATCGGGNCACATATTGCCAATATCTTCTGTATCTCCATCNATTCCATACGANCCATANACTCCATTGTGCATAATTGGTGCTCGAGCCTCAGATGANCCNTTCTTCCACATCAACTCCATTACACCAATGAGCCCNGAGATTGGAACAATTGTCGCNAGGTGCTCATTNCCGAATGTTGCCGCTTGCCANGGGGTTGANCCATCGTATGACTTNCCNATCATGGCAACTCGTCCATTCGACCAATCCTGCGTGCCAAGCCATGTGACTGCTGCGTCAACCCCTAATTGCTCGGCATTACCCATCAAATCCATACAGTGATTTGAACGTCCTGTACCCATTACAGAAACTTGAGCAAATGCATAACCATGAGGTAAAATCTGATCAATTATCATGCTACCGAGCCATGTTCCTGGTTGTTCAACCGGACCAGTTTGAACCGAAGCTTCATCGAAATAAGGACCGAATTCTGCGATTACAGGTACTTTGACTCCTTCCGGAACGTCCGGAAGCCAAAGTCCTAGGCTGACCTTACCATTCGGAGCAGCACCTCCTTCTGAGAGAGGTAAATCAAATTCAACGAAGTGATGGCTGGAGTTCCAATCATTCTCAGTTTCCTTTAGAGTGTATGGACCAAATTCCATGACGAAGGAATATGGTTGGTCCGTGATGTATGGCCACTCACTTCGTTCCCATACCGGAACTCTCTCGTATATTCCGAGTTCTTGCTTAACCTCGTCAACGATCTCATCGAAAATTACAGATTGAAGTATGACTGCTAGGAGAATACCGACAACTGCTAATGCACCAGCGGCGAGTGCTAAGCCTCTCTTTTCTATTCCTGCTGAATCTAGTAATTCCCCGATGACCTCTCCAACTGGGGGAATCTCGCTAGAAGGAATTTCGGGAGAATCGTCTTCGAGGACTAATTCGGCCTCCAAGACCGGGGCTTTAGTCACGTGTTGACCTATATGCACATGGCCCTCTGGGCCATGGTCGTGGTCACAGCAATCCTCTCCCATCTAGGCTTGCGATAAGCAAACCCCTCTTGAGTTAGTCTATCAATCGTCTAAATT
>PANM01000007.1 GCA_002708385.1 Methanobacteriota archaeon
CCGTGATCGTGGAGACTTGCCGCCTCAGATTGAACAGCAAGCGGCTTCGCTTTACCGTCATTCTGTAGAACGTGGATTAGTTACAGGTAGAAGTATTCGTGGAGTTTCTGCTGCCTGTGTTTATATCGCGGCCCGTGAAGCAAGAATTCCTCGAAAAATCGAAGAGATTGCAGATGCATTCGATATGAGAACCGAAGTAGAAGAAAAGGAATTGAAGAGAACAATTAGGCTAGTTGCTCGCAATCTAGGCACTCATCACATTACAGGACCTGACGAATATTTTGAAAAATTCCATTCTGATCTACAACTTCCTCCAGCAGTTCTGGGAGCAGCCAAGGATATGTGGAAAAAAGTTGGAAATGATTTGTCATGGCAAGGAAAGAAACCTTCTGGAATTGCTGGAGTCATTCTCTATCGAGTCTCACAAGAGAGCACTTCACCAAGGACCCAAAGTGAAGTTTGCAAGGTATCGGGAATCAGTGAAGTCACTCTTCGTGGCTTACTCAAAATTCTCAATCAGCTTGCGCCTCAGATTGAAACTTGATGGTGGACGCTGGGGGATTTGAACCCCCGGCCCCCTGGTTGCAAACCAGGTGCTCTTCCAAGCTGAGCTAAGCGCCCCGTGAGCCTGCCGACCAAGCTGGGGTTATTGAGTTCGACCGTTGGTAAGTGAGCCTCAGTCGTTGCTTCGAGGAGAAATCAACAGTGAGGCGAGCAAGATGGAAACTCCGGCAGTAATTACTACAATACCTCTCAGAAGAGTTTCTGATTCCTCTAGCTCGTTATGCGTATGTGGCCCTTGTGGTCCGAGTGTATTTTGTTGGCTGTGGTCATCAATCGAGAATACAGCATAAAATGGAGTATTTGTTACTTGTTCGTAATATTTGACCTGATGAATCATTGATATGTTTCCTGGAAGTAGGCCATTTTCAGGAGCTAAAAGAACGGTTGAAGAGGTGTTACAACTCTCATCGACCTTGTGGCCGGTTTCGTTTAATTCACATGAAGTATACATCCAATTAGTGTAGATATCATCTATAGAATCGAATGAACCATCGGAGTCAGCATCAATTAGAATTCTGTGAGTGGCATTTTCTCTAGAATCGTGGTTACGGAAGAAAATTGAATCCGTTTCGACGAGTATGCCAGCGTCTATTGAAGAAGGTGTGGCACCTTCCGAGCCAAGGATCACTGTGTACTCCTTTTGGTCGTGAGCAGTTACAGATGAGCTTACTAGAAGGCTCAATATCACCGCTACAAGCAACCAGCCAGTTCGCTTCACGGCTCTCCGTACTGTGGCAAAGACTTCAACATGACTCGGACCTTGGGGGGAATAATGGACACCGAGCGGCTAGTTATCGCGGGTGGATTAGCGGTTACTCTTCTAATTGGAGGAGTGGCGATAATGATGCTCGAAGATGGAGACTCCTTGACCTCTGATGGCCCGTCTTCAATGATTGATCCATTGATTCAATACGATGAAGGTCATGATCACAGAAACGCAAGTCAACACATGTTCTATACAGATAATATCCAACCTGTTTCATTCAATCCACTAACCGCACCCGGTAATGCCGAAGTGCAAGTCGCTGATTCTCCTGACGGCAGAACCTATGCCTATCTCGCCGGGTGGTCTGAAATGCATATCGTCGATGTTACAAATCCAGCAAATACTACTGTGATGGGCGTATACATCGACCCAAATACCCAAGTTTTGGATGTAAAATATCTAGAATACAATGGCCGAGAATACATCATAGTTCAGAACCAATTGGTCGATGCCGGTAATGCTGATCCCAATGTTGGCCAGTGGGGAGACCCTGCTCAAGTTACCGTGACTTTAGTTGATGTCACCGATAAGACCAATCCTACCTTTGTGGATGCCTGGTACGATGCTGATCATCCAAGTGGACCTCACAATCTCTACACCCACATGATTGATGGGGAGTGGTACATTTTTGTGGCCAATCCAGACTACGAAGTCTGTGATGTTGGCCAAGGAGATGCCTGCGGTGGAATTACCATCGCCCATCTTAACTTCGGACTTTGGGGCGACTTGCCTAGAATCGTAAAGGTGGGCGAAGCGGAAGTAAGTTGGGAAACAACCCTTGGAGGATGGATATACATTCACGATATGACTGTTCAAACGTGGCCTGGTGAGGACCAAAGTGACCCACGCTATGGCCGAACCTACGTCTATGGAGCGTATTGGGAAGCGGGGCTGAGAATTTTCGATGTTAGCGATGTCCCTCACCCTCAGAATAGTCCGGAACAATATCTCTGGCACGGTTCGCTATGTCGTATGTCCGGTGGCACCCAAGCTGGCTGTACATGGAGAGCACCAGAAGTTGGTGCTTGGATGGAATTCGCGGACCTCGATGAAGACGGAGAGATGGATTGTGGTTGCACCAGCAATGAAAATGGTGGTCGCGCCTCCTACATACACTACGCTGAACCGATTGACAAGATGGTAGATGCAAGTCACCTAGGTTATCCTACTGGAAAAATGCACATGACCTTCTTAGCGACCGAGGTGCTTTCAACTGAAATCGGAACCGGCATGGGATATTTGTTGGACACCACAGATTACGAAGTATTGAATGGAAAAGTCACCTTCTTACCAAAGTTAATTCATGGTTATGAGATTCCTTTTGCTGATGACCATTTCATCCCATCCGGAGAAGAATGGTTACTCTTTAGCCCTCATAATGCTGACCATGAAATTTTCCAAACGGGTCTTCCAAATATGCCAGACCATAGCCATGGAGGTGCATGGGATGGTCGAATATACCTCTCACATTATCACGCAGGATTGTGGGTTGTGGACATTGAAACTCTGATGGTTTTGGGATTGGAAGAAGGAAAGAACCGGTCAGTTGCGCACATGGAAGCTACGATTGGTTATCACTTACCTCACGGAGAGGATGGAGTCCCTCTGGACAGTTCATACTACGACTTTGGATGGACACCATTCTTATGGGCTGCAGAATACCATGAAGGATACACCTATCTTTCCTGCATAACAACCGGATTATACATCGTGCAGCTCGATATCGATGCACCGTATGGTATTCCTCTAGAAACATAACTGAACGGAAATGCCCCTAAATCCCGCCCTCTTTAGAGGGCGCTTAGAACCGTTGCATTCAATTGCTGTACGAATCCCGCTAAAGCCACAGCCAATGGTGAGAACATGACTCGTAGTTTTCTAAACCCCATGATTCTGATGACTTTCCTTATGCTTGCAGCCCCCCTAAGTGGATGTATTGGAGTATTCGAACCCGATGCCGATGATTCAGAAAGTTGGGAATGGATTGACCCTGTCACTGAAATCGAAGATGGAAATCACTCTCACAATGATCTACTTGCTCACAGACTCGCAACTCCAAATGCTCAACTTATTGATTATCACAATCTAAATTGCGATGGGAATGTCAAACCTCCAGCAGAATTGGATAACGTAGCAGGGAGGCCATGTCTCGATGAATTCAAGAATACAGGACCTACCCCTGGAGATAATTCAGAAATCGCAATTGAAGGGAATTTCCTAGATGATTGCGAAATTTATGGAGATGGCACAGGTGGATGCTATGCATACGTATCTTCCTACAACCAATTCGAAATTCTTGATATCAGCCGGCCCAATGATATCCGACTACTGTCGACTTACTACGCAGAAATAGCCAGAATGATTGATATCAAGGTGACTTCTGACAATAATTGGGTTTTGGTAAATCACGAATTAACCAACTCAGAACTAGATCCAATTCCAAATGATGACGATGCTAACAGTGGAGCAAATCGACTTGATTTGATTTATGTTGGAGATAAGACAAGCCCAATCAAGGTCGCTGAATGGGATAATCCACCTGCGGGGTTCCACAACCAAGACCTGCATGTCTATTGCGATTGGGAACCTGCAAATCCAACAGCCCTATGGCAAGATGATTGCCACCTATTCCTATTCGGTGCAGACCCTTATCCAGAAATGGTTGAGGGATCTAGTGGAACATTCTACAAAGGCACTCAAATTTTCTATGCTTTGATTGATTTTGAAGGACTAAACCCTACAAACAACAATGAACAGCAAAATGCAAGCAGAGAAATCATCCGTTGGGGAGGATATACTCCTGAACCACAGACAACTTGTGGAGGATCTATTTTCAATCACGATAACGTGTTTTTCATTCACCCGATTACAAATCAAAAATTGTTGGCTGTCTCATATTGGGGTGCGGGATTGAGATTTGTTGACGTTTCTGAGCCTCCTCAAATTGCAGATCCACTCGGCATTTCTTGGCCGCCTGAAACTAGCCGCTGGCTTGGTTGCCCCACAGATGACTCAGGGTGGTATGGACCTGATGGTGGCGGCCATGCAAACATGGATCCTGAGGTTTGGTTGGATGCAAATGACGGAAATGACAACATCCACTATGCAGTCCCTCAAGACAATCTTATTTGCTCAGGAATCAGTGAGTATGACCCTGTAGAGACGTGGCCTGAACATTGCGGAACGGGACCCGAGGATTCCACCTACAGTGAAAACTGGAGACATTACACTTACATCGCTCCGGAATACGGATCTAACGCAAACCACACGGGATACATATGGACTATAGATACAACTGATCCAACCAAGCCATTCTTAGTTTCCAAGTGGAAATTGCCAGGAGAAAGTACAATGGCAGACGGGTCAACACACCCTCACCATTACATCCCTGGAGGATACATTTTCAGCCCCCATAATGGAGATACAGGATTGAGCGGTCACGTCTACTGGACGCACTACCATGCGGGTGTTTGGATAACCGACCACGGCCACATTTGGGATGAGCTAGTCTGGGAAAACGGCTACCCTGAACCAGATAGAGGATTCCAGGCAATATCTCAACTAGCGCCATCACATACTCTCGGCTACTACTTACCAGCAGGACCAGATTGGATTGAAGACCCTACAAACACCTTAGGATATGACATGGCTGATTGTTGGGCATCTTGCATGATTCCATTTGATTGGGGCCTACAATATGACCCAAGAGGATTCGTCTTCATATCAGAAATGGTCAGTGGTGTATACGTCGTTCAATTTGACGAGGATTATGATTCAAGATACGATTATCCTCCTCTTTGGTCAGCAGAAGCATCTGATGAATGAGGTGAATTTAATGCGGGTTAGAATCGCATTTGTTTTGGTTGCTATCTTACTTGTGGCACCTACAGCTACTGCACATGGGGCTAACACATTTGCATTTATCATGCGAAATAACTCAGTACAACCCGACCAAGCAACAGTTCAACAAAATGATACACTGATATTTTACAATGTTGTCCCTGATAGAAATCGAACACTTTCTTTCTCTGTAGAGGGGAATAATGGAACTGTTGATTGGCAATGTGAAACAGGGCCATCAAATTCGACAACTACTGATGATGAATGTCGAGTATGGCTTGATCCTGCGTACTACAAGCCTACAATATTGGATATACATATTTTCAACAATGGCTCCTTATGGCATACTGTCAATGTAACAATTTTATTTGATAATCATACAGAAAGTGGACCTCCAGATGGAGGTTTTACTTTACCCGGAGGTGGACAAGAACCATCCGAATCAAGTGATGAGATTGAATTACAAAATATATTCCTTATTGGTGCAATCATATCATTTGTAGTCGTCGCCTGTACTTGGATAATGAGGAACAATGTCAGAGAAGATTCGAATAACATAGCAAAGGAGGGGGAATAAGAATGAGAATCAACTCGCGTGTCATCTCGGCAATTCTTGTTACTCTAGGCCTACTTACCGCAGGATGTATGGGTCAGGAAGAAAGCCCATTTTACGGTGAAGAAATAAAGCCAAAAATACCTGTAGGAGACTTCATTTTAATTGATGAGGATGGTGAACCTTACGCCTTGAGCGAACTTGAAGGAAAAGTCATCGTTATCGCTTTCCTATTCACTCGCTGCCCGGACATTTGCCCAATTGTTAGTGCTAACTTACACTACGTCGCTGAGCAATTAGGTGATACGTATGGTGAAGAAGTGGCAATCCTATCAATTACAGTAGATCCATGGACCGACAACTCCACTGTACTAAAACAATATTCAGATGACCGAGGATTCCATTGGCCACATCTTACAGGAAGTTTGGAAGAATTGCAACCGGTATGGGTTAACTTTGACGTTGGATTAACCACTTATGATTCTGATCAAGATGGAGATGGAGTGGCTGATGGATTTGACCTCTGTGCAGATACACCTGAAGGCGAAGAAGTTGACGACGAGGGATGTGGGCTTGATACTCAACAGCCTGAGGATTCCGCAGTTACCGTCAAGCATCATCCACTGAGTTACTGGGTTGACCATACTACGGGAACAATCATCGTTGACAAGAATTTCAATCAAAGAGTGTGGTGGGGAGATACCGATTGGAATGCGGAAATGGTCCTAGATGACATACTGTATCTGCTTGAGGAATGATTATGCGACAGAAATTTTTTGCAATTCTGCTTGTTTCAATAATGCTGGCTGGGTGTTTAGGTCAAGACGACAATGATATCGAATTCAATGGAATAGAATATCGGGAACCACCTGATGCACCTGATTTCACCTTGATTGACCAAAATGGAGAGGGATTCACTCTCTCAGACCTAGAAGGCAAGGTAGTTGTTGTGGCTTTTATTTACACCAGTTGCCCTGATATTTGCCTGGCAATTTCAGCAAATCTGGCATGGGCACAAGCAAATCTAGGTGATACTAGTGATGATGTTGTATTCGTCTCAGTCACAATTGATCCAGCAAGGGATACTGTAGAACATATGTCCGATTGGACTGAATCCAGAGGATATAATTGGACACATCTAACCGCTGAAAGGCCAAGTACACTGATGGAAGTTTACTCATCATGGAATGTAATCGTTGACGACGAGCACATTGCGGACAGTGTCCCACCAGAGGGGGCAATGAATAGGGTGGTGTTCCTAAATTCAAGCAACGAGACAATAGTTGTGGATTATCTAAATTCAAATTTACAGGTCTCTGATACAGTCGCTGATTTAGACAATAAAGCAAGAAATTCTGCTGAGGTTAATTTCTCAACAGAAGGATGGACATTGATGAATTGGAATCATACATCTTGGAGTTGGCAAGAATCAGACGAAGGCTATTTTGATGAATTCGTAAATCACGATGACCACCTAGCTTGGGTCGCGTCAGGTGCAAACACTTCTCTGCTTCCAATCGGTGTTGATTGTAATGGCCACGGCTGGGTTATGGGAGAAGGGGCGAGTGCACATTGTATGTGTGATGAAGGCTATGAGCGGCCGAATGGAGATTACCTATCATGTGTCGTAGAAGGTTCTTCAGAAAGTGAAGAAACGAACCCACATGAAGATTCATTGGGAGACTATGAAGTAGGACACTCTACTGTTACTTTTGTCCTTGACAAGCAATTGCGAAAAAGACTAGCATGGACAGGTACAGCATGGGAAATGGATTTATTCATCGAAGATTTGCAAGCCCTGGCTGCAGAATGAGCGAATTAATTTCACAGATTAAGTAAAAAAATCAGGTTGACTTTTTAGGCTGATTATGGAGGGACGTGTCATGGATAAAGAGCAGGTGCGAAGCCTGACATTGGCTTTCCTGATGATTGGAAGTGTCATGCTTGGACTTTTCTTTTTGGGAGTGGAAACCGA
Source organism: Methanobacteriota archaeon (assembly GCA_002708385.1). Taxonomy (GTDB): domain Archaea; phylum Thermoplasmatota; class Poseidoniia; order Poseidoniales; family Thalassarchaeaceae; genus MGIIb-O1. The sequence goes on from PANM01000007.1 coordinate 7,699, forward strand.
TGTTTCGGATAAACCGCCTACAATCGCAGGTGAAGAGCCTGGTAGTTTTCTAATTGGAGAGGTTACAAGCATCACAATTTCTGTAAACGACGAATCTATTGAGGAACTAGAACTAGAAGTTTCACTAAATGAAGAGAGAATCTCTGACACCTACGTTGACGGTAATGGTGAATATTTAGCCGACATATCTGAACTAAGTACCGGCGAATATACTCTTTTTGTTGTTGCAAGAGATTATCTTAATCAAGAGACAACTTGGGAAACTGAGTTTACAATTTCTTACCCTGATGAAGGCGTGACTGAGATAATTCTTGATGATTTTGAAACCACTATTGAGCACGGTAGTGACGCTATTCTTACTGGAAACCTAACTCATTCATCTATCGAATCATGTGATTTTGTTTGGAGTGACTCAGATATTGAACAAGAACAGCTGAACGTTCCTATGGATGATGACGGACTGTTCTCAATGGTTTTTTCAGAATTAAATGAAAATCTAACTATTACAATGGAAGCAAATTGTGGTGAATATATATTTTCTACAGATAAAGTCATCATAAATTACATCGTTGAAAAACAACAAATTGACGATGAAAACTCAACAAATGAAGACAATAACACCGTATAGCAACCCGATTATGAGGAGACTCATCGTGCTGAATTTTGGAACAACAGTTTGCACTGTCATGCAGACGATATAGCGGGTATTGACGACTACAATACTACTGACAATGATAACCACATTTGTGAATTAGATTACGAATACAATGAAACTCACATTTTGATCCAAGCAAACGGGATTCCAGCCCATGATTTAGAGTCAGGGCCGGGATGTTGTACTGCCTCACAAGATCATATTTGGACAATTCCGCTAGAACCAACAAATAACTCTGATTGCACCCCCTCTATATCGAGTGAAGGTTGTGAAATGGCTCCAATTAGAGGTCCTGTTGCTTTCGCTGTCAATGGAGTACCCATATTCGGTCCAGAAGACGGCCCCGGTGGAGATGCTGTGGCTGGGCAAGAGGGGCAATATGAGGAAGATAGACAACATGTTTGGCTCGGTTTATGCCATGGCCACTCAGGCCCAGGAGGCGAGTATCATTATCATGCAGATGCTAATTGTGTACATTGGCACCCCGATGAAGATCAATCTTGGAGAGATTATAGTTTAGAATCTTCAAGAACGCTAAATGAACATTCGGGAATAGTCGGATTTGCCTTCGATGGATACCCAATTTATGGATTCGTAGGATGGGACGAAACTGGTGAAGTATCAGAAATGACTTCTTCATATCGATTGAAAGAAGGAGAAACAGGATATAACGGAATTGAGGATTATGAGTATATTCAAGGTATGGGTGACTTAGATTCCTGTAATGGCCAATACGGTGTAACACCTGATTTCCCAGATGGGATTTACCACTATCATTCAACATGGGCTAATGGCGAAGGTAGTTTGGGATTCCCTTACTTCATCCTCTGTTATAGAGGAATTGCTGAAACTAGTAATTATGACTCACAAGAAAATGACGGGGGAGACACAGATTGTTCTGGTTACGGAGAAACCTGGGGACCCGGTATCGGGCCACCTCCAGAAGGTTGCGGAGGCGGTGGACCTGGAGGCGGGCAAGGTCAATCAAGTGAGTCGGGCCTGATTGCGATTCCATGGTTGAAGAACCCGCCTGATTCAGGAGATATATTTCTAACACTACTAATGATGGCAGTTGTTTATGGATATAAATCCCAAACTTTTACCGTGAAAAAAGATTCAACAATCACAGTATTGGCATCTTAGCAAGGCGCTCAAGATCTGGTTGGTACAATTCTCTTATATCATCTAAATCCAATACTAGCATGGCCAATCGCTCGAGACCCATCCCCCATGCACATACCGGCCATTCAGTTCCAAGCGGTTCAGTGACTTCTGGCCGGAAAATTCCCGAGCCACCTAGTTCTAGCCATTCACCACGCCAGTAAACTTCGACCTCTACGGATGGCTCGGTGTAAGGGAAATAGGCAGGACGTACACGAACATCGGGGTATCCCATCTTTGCGTAGAAGGTTTTGAGGGTAGAAATTAGCATTGGAAGATTGGCATCTGGTTCGTGGATTATTCCTTCGATTTGGTGAAATTCTGGCAGATGAGTCCTGTCAATTGTCTCTTGTCTAAATACACGACCGATGCCAAAAACTCGACATGGGGCATGTGGATTTTCAGCAATATGACGAATTGTATTGACCGTCGTGTGTGTCCTCAGTAAGCCCTTTTGAGCTTCATCTTTGTCGAATTTAACCCCCCATCCTTTACTTCCTGTGTCGTGGCCGTGTTCATGCACCTTAGCCCATAGTTCAAGCATTTCAGGTGCAACTTCTACCTTCTCTGGATTATTCAGATAGAATGTATCTTGCATGGTTCTGGCGGGGTGAGATTGAGGGATGAATAAAGCATCCATATTCCANCCCGCTGATTGAACATAATCACCCTCAATTTCTGAGAAGCCCATTTCCAAGAAAACTGAACGAATTCGCTCTATCAGCGCTTGCATAGGATGCGGTCTGCCTCCGGCAGGAATAGGTGCTGGAGCATTAACATCGAATGGTTTGAATTCAGCATCTCTCCAAGATTCTCCTTGTAGTAATTCGGGAGTAATCTCTCCTATTTGTTGCATATCTTTCAGTTCATCCGGTTTGATTTCTTTTCCGGCCTTCGTTAAAGACCAAGTTCTTGTTGTGGATTCTTCGATTTCAATCAATCCTTTTCTACCTTGGAAATGTTTGACTAGGTCGGAATCTAAGGCTTCAATGTCCGTCTCGGAATCTGAAAGAAGTTGTATGAACTTGCTCCTTTGGCCTATACTTTCGGTAATTGAATTCTCATCACTCCATACNAACGAGCCGGACTCAACATTGACCCCCAGTGATTTTAGTAATCCAACTCCAGGTCCGGCTTCATAACGCTCAAAACCAGCTGAAAACAATCCTTGCATTGTTCGCTTAGAATCTTCTGCCTCTTGCAACCAATTCCAAATTCGTGATTCAAGTAATCCATCCAAAGCCGCATTATGCCCTTCAGAGCCTAGTGAAACTTTACGGGATGAAGATTCCACTATTTGCACAAGTCCAGCATCACTCAATACCTGACCCGCACCTGCAACATGGACTTGATCTGTCCATTCCGTCACATCGAGAATCTCATTAAGGTTCCATTCACCTTCAGGATTCGAAAGGAGTGCCCTTAGCATTCTTTTCTCGTTGTTACCTAGAGTCACCACTTCACCTCGAGTTAGTCCCTGACACCCTTTCGCTTTGATGCTTGCTTAGATTGTATTCTATTACTCCTCTTCTTCTATCCAAAGTTCTGTTTCACATTTTACACATTCATAAGAGGGTGGTTTTCTTCCATTTACCCATTCTAAGTGACCACATCTACCACATAGAATTGAGGTTCTTATTGGAGGGTCTAATGAAGTGTCAATTCTGTACATCGCACGTCCTGCATCGGGCATTTTAACTGCATCCGGAGCCCAAGCCGCTAATTCTTCAGGATTGACTGAAGATTCGTCTGGAAGTCCCAATCCAAACATCAGCAAAGCCGCGCCGGCGATAGACAGGGGAGTACCGACCGTGATAGCAAAGGTATTTCCAGCTGTTCCGAAAACTATCCCTGCACCTAACAGAATGCAGATCCATGCTGCAATTACAAGGTTCAATTTTCGGTTGGAAACAGGCTTTGGCATGGTAATCGATAGTATTCGGACTAGTAGTTAGCCATTCAACTTGGCCCTATATTTGCTGCTCCTCGAGGTGCAGGGTTCAAGAATCGAACGTGGGCAGCGGGGGGTGCTGCCTCAGTAGCTCAGACTGGTAGAGCATCTGATTTGTAATCAGACGGCCGGGGGTTCGAATCCCTCCTGGGGCTCCAATATTCTCCGTTCTGAGTGTCTCAGGAGGGGGCTATTCAGAAATGGTCAAGACTACTAAGCAAAGGGGTTAGGTTGTGAGTGCAGTAATACTCGATGGTAAGTCACTTGGATTACGAGTCGAGGCCAAGTTGGGCGATAGAGTTTCACAACTGAAAAAATCAGGAATTGAACCACACCTAGCGGTAGTATTGGCCGGAGATGATCCTGCCAGCCATGTATATGTAAGAAACAAACAAAGAGCCTGTGAGCGTTGTGGAATAAAGAGTACAAGGGTCGACTTGCCAAATAACGTCTCTCAACAAGAACTGATTCAAGTTGTCGAGCGACTTAATGCAGATGACTCAGTTCATGGTATACTAGTTCAAAGTCCTACTCCCGATGGCACTGATGAATTGGAAATAACCGAAACTATTGATCCATCAAAAGATGTAGATGGATTCCATCCCACAAATCTCGGAAGATTAGTTATGGGTCAAGTAGATGGTATGCTACCATGCACTCCCGCTGGAGTCATGGAATTGATCAAAGATGCAGGTATCGATTTAATTGGAAAAAAAGCAGTAGTTATTGGTAGATCTAGAATTGTTGGAATGCCACTGTCGTTATTATTGGCTCAGAAGGGAATTGATGCCACAGTAACAATTGCTCATTCTAGAACGCACGATATTGCGGAAATTTGTCGAGCTGCGGACCTAGTAGTGGCCGCTATTGGAAGGGCCGAAACGATTCAAGCTGATTGGATAAAGCCAGGAGCGACAGTAATCGATGTTGGAATCAATCGTGTCGCAGATGACTCTAGAGAAAGTGGAAGTCGTCTTACTGGAGACGTAGAACCTGAAGCTGCAAAAAAAGCGGGATACATTACTCCGGTGCCAGGAGGGGTAGGCCCAATGACTATCTCGATGCTGATGAGTAATACCGTTAAGGCTGCAGAATTGCGTTTGAATTAGAAAACTCCTAACTCGAATTTCCCATCTTCAGTAGCATGGATTTTGGGATCCCAAAGTGGAGTAAAGGTGAGGTTTACGTGGGCGCTTTCTATACCATCTGTGGCGAGAGCCGCCCGGTGTACAGCAGCCATTAGTTCGGGTGCGACTGGACAACCTGGACTTGTCAGAGTCATATCAATTTCCGCGTGTTCGCCATCAATTTTGACTTCGTAAATCAGTCCTAAATCGATAACTGAAATTTTCATTTCAGGATCTTCTACATCGAATAGGGATTCACGAACCGATTTCTCGTCAGCCATATTCACAACATCCTCTCTGCTTCTGAGCGAACCCGTTCAAACATATTCAAAAAACCATTCGCTCGACTCGGAGTTAGGGAATTGCGAATCCCCATAGCATCTGCGTAATTTGGTGCAAATTTAGAGACCTTTTCCGGAGTCATGCCATTCACCGCCATTGCAGTCACGCACATCAGACCTTGAACGATTTGGGCATCTGCGCCACCGCGCATTAGGAATTTACCTGATTCATCTATACTACAAACAACATGTGCTCTAGATTGACAGCCATGGACCTGATTTGATTCATTCCATTCCTCAGCAGGTAAGGGAGAAGGATGTTTTTTTGCATATTCAAATAGTAACTCGTAACGTTCCATTGAATCGAAGCAGTCCTCAAACTCCTCGACCACCGGGTCAAGATGTTCTGGCCATTGCCTCTCGCTCATGTCAGGCCCTCATGATTGGCTCTATTCAATATGACGAGTGCCCGATCTACCTCAAGCAAATCGTTCACAGACATACTTTAGATGCTCCACGAATGATTGCGCCTCATCAAGAGTATTGTATATCCAAAAAGATGCCCGATTAGTCGAAGGGACGCCTAATGCATCCATAAGAGGCTGAGCACAATGATGACCCGTTCTTACAGCGAATCCACCCTCGTCCAATAGAAATGCTAGATCTTGCGATTGAATTGAGTCATGTAAGAACGATACTGCTCCGCTAGAGTCAGGATGACTAGGATCTCCGAATATTCTAATTCCTGGAATTTCTAGCATTTGGTCTGCAGTCCATTCAGCAATGTCATGGATATGAGCATGGACTTCCCTCATATCGAACTGACTGAGCCACTCTACTGCAGCTCCCCACCCAATTGCTTCAGCGATACGGGGTGTTCCAGTTTCGAACATTGCATGACCTTCTTGGAAAGTTGTACCCTCTGTTGAGACTCTTCTAATCATGGAACCACCTGTCATAAATGGCCCCATCTCTGCCATAGCATCCGGTTTAACCAAAATGCAACCTATACCGGTAGGGCCAGCCATTTTATGTGCAGAAATTGCAACGAAATCCGCCCCCATATTATCGAAGAATATTCTTTCATGTGGAGCGCCTTGAGCACAATCGAGTAGAACACGTGCCCCTGATTGGTGAGCTTTTTCGATAATCTCTTCAATTGGGTTACGAATTCCTAAAACATTGCTTGTGTGAACTACACATACCAGTTTTGCATCTTCAAGTGCAACTTCAAATGCATCCATGTCCAATGTGAAAGTTCTGGAATTAATCGGAACGTAGCGAACTTCTACTCCTTTCTCTTTGTTGAGTTCTTGCCATGGAACTATATCCGCGTGATGCTCCATTTCTGTAACGACAACTACGTCATCTTTCTGCAGATTGTATCTAGCCCACCCGTAGGCGACAAGGTTGATTGCTTCAGTGGCACCGCTTGTATAGATCATACTCTCTGGACTAGTTCCAAAATAACGTGAGATTTTGCTACGAGCTCCCTCTAAAGCGGTGGTTGCCTCATCAGCTAGTGTATGATTAGCCCGATGGGCATTTGAATTGTATTCCTCGTAAAATTTAGTCATTTCATCAATAACTACCTGAGGTTTCTGAGAAGTGGCGGCATTGTCGAAATATACTAACTTCTTACCATTCGGTAAGACCCTATCTAGAATTGGAAAATCATTCCGAATTGCCTCGATATCCAAAGCCATGGCCTACCTCCTTGGAACACCGATTGGATACCACGATATCAATGGGTGGGATACATTCTCCAAACAATCCAAAAACTGATACGAAAATGACCATGTTTATCCACAGAGACCTACCTCGCAGAGACAATGGCAGCAACCTCGGGGCAAGATGTGGTCGATTCTCTCGGAAGACGTGACCTGAATCAAGATGGATCGGTGATTAATCTCGCAATAGTTGGAAGTAGTCGTTTTTATGACTTTGAAGTCTTCGAAAATGCAATTGATCAGTGGGTGAATAATAACGGATATCCCGATTTAGTTATTGTTGGGGGAGCAAGTGGTGTTGATTACATGGCGGAAAGATGGGCTGACAATAACTCAATCGAAATCGCTGTTTTTACAGAAGAATGGGGTGACCCCCGAAGGTCCCTGCACGATTCCGGAAGGCCCGAAGCAGGGAATTCGTTGACGCTGAAAATATTGAATGCAGCCAGTCATATCTTAGCAATGCCTTCGGCCACAAGTAAATGGACAAGGATTGTAATTGACTTAGCAAAAGAAAAAGGCATTTCAACATCAATTATTGAAGTTCAGTGATACTTATCGGTTGAAGTACGGATAGCCCCTCGGGGCATCATGGCAAACTTCCTGATGATTACTGCAACCTCTGGCACCAACCTCGAATTAGCCGAGAGATTTGCAGCGGTTGCTCGAGACAAAGGACATACGGCTGAGATTGTTGATTTAGCCGAGATGGATTTACCAATGTTCACAATTGCACGTTCCTCGGATTCTGAACAATCTCCAGATGTTTCAGATTTAACAGAACAAATGATCGATGCTGATGCTTGGATTGTTCTTGCTCCAGAATACAATGGTTCCTTCCCACCTACATTGAACAATGCAATCGCTTGGCTTTCACGAGATTGGCAAAATTTCCGAAAGATGTGTACAGGCAAACCAGTAGGTCTTGCCACTCATAGTGGAGGCGGTGGTGCACACGTAATCATGGCAATGCGTAGTATGTTTTCATTCATTGGAGCCGATGTGATCGGAAGAGCGTTGACTTCAGGAAGAAATAAGGAAGCAAATCCGGAAACAATGGACGCAATGGTAGAAAATCTTGCACGATAAATTCAGAAAATTATCAGAAATTGGTGCTCCTGCCGGGATTTGAACCCGGGTCGCCGGGATGAAAACCCGGAATGATGGACCGTGCTACACCACAGGAGCGATGGCCGTCCGAGATACAACTCACAAATAATCGAATTGGTTAGAATCATTCTTCTTCATCGAGTAGACCTTTCCACCAACGAGCAGCTGGAATGACGATTATTAAACCTACAATTGAAGCGAAACTGAATGTCATCCAATTCAATGATTCTAACATTTTATCACCATATAAACCGAGTAAAGCCCCAGGTATTCCGAATCTTAATCCGCGGCCAAAAATACCTGAAGCGATGAATAATCGTAAATCCATTTTACCAGCCCCAGCCACCCATGCAAGAGCCTTGTAAGGTATTGGAGAGACCGCAGCGATGAAAATCCCAGCAGAACCATACCTTTCTACCAGGACATTTAATCTTGCAATAGTGGAATTTGAAACGAATCTATCTAACAACCAGCCACCTCCATACATACCAATTGCATAACCACCAAGTGCTCCAAAAACACTTGACAAGGTCGCTACCAAAACAATGACTGCAATAGTAAATCCGCTGTCTGCATCTAAGATCATGTTCCAAACCAATGGATCCGGGGGGATCGGTTGGAGGGCAGCCTCAGTAGATGATAGAATAGCAAGACCAGGTAAACCCAAACCGTCTGCCCAGTCGATTGCCGAATTGACAAGCCCCTCTGGTAGGATCTCCATCAAAGCCTTCCTCTAACCGGTTTGAGATGAAGGTTGCCGCCCGATGTCGCCTTGCAACCACTCTACCCTACCCCTCATATGGTGTCCTGCATGTCAGCATACATGGCTGAGGCACGTGTGCTTGACACCGCCGCTTTAATAGCCTGGCCAATTGCTGAATTATCTGGCGGGCTAATAGTTCACCATCAGGAAGAAGAATTACGCCGAATTTCTCCCGACAGGGCTGCGATTTTGAGCAGTATCGGCCTAGACATTTGTCAGCCAAGTCAAGAGTTTCTGAATTCTGTGACACAAACCGCACAGCAGAGCGGTGATATCAGTGGAATTTCAGAAACTGACCTAGCTTTGTTATCCTTAGCCTTAGAAAGAGATGTAACCTTAGTTACAGACGATTACAGGATGCAAAATCTTGCTGAGATTATGAATATTCAATGGCTGGTCGTAAGTGAAACTGGAATAAATGAAATTTGGTCTTGGGCATTGATTTGTTCTGGTTGTAGAAAAAAGTTCGATGCCCCAGAAATTACAAATTCTAGTTCGAAAGAATATGGAAATTGTCATGATTGTGGTTCTGAACTGAGGTTAAAGAGAGAAAAATGAGGATTAATTATTCATTCTCATTAGCAACATCATCACTGACACCGCCTCTATCCATGTCGATTTCTGCGCTTGATGGTGAGGTTACATCTGATATTCCAGCATGGAATTCTCCCTTTGCTCTACCCAAATTTCGAGCTAGGTCAGGTATTCTTTTTGCGCCAAACAGGAATATGGCCAATATTCCGATAATAATTAATTCAGTAGGTCCGGGCGCCATCTTTCTCAGTCCATGGGTGTGGCTTTCCTCTCTCAAAGTCTTCGGCATAGAATCTAGTATTTTCATGGTTTTTTTGCTAACCGCCCGATACGGGAGGTAAGAAAGCGATTTCCGAAGCATCTGACAATTTTGTATCTAAATCTGCTCCAACAACGCCATTAATTGCAATTCTGAGGCCCGATTGTAACATTGGAGTCAGGCGAAACCTGTCAATAAGGTCCATTGCGGTTGAGCCATGTAATAATGCGACCTCTATTTCGCGCTCTCCCATAGATTCGGCTAAAGGTCCGAAAAATAGCATTTTGACCTTGATTGCTAGGTCGCCTTCTTCCATGTTTGTTCCGGATAGATGGTGGAAGATATAACCAACCCAACGACACGTAGAATCTAAACACCTTACTTGATGCACAAAACAACATGAGGGAAGTCAGGGCTGTGGCCTTCGATTGTGATGGGGTATTAGCTGCTAATGATTCATCGTGGCAGAATATTCACGACTACTTTGGAACTGAAAATAAAGAAATGCTTGCAAAATTTATTCGTAAAGAAGTTACTGAGGAGGAATTCGTTTTAGATGATATTCGTCTTTGGAGAGATGTTCAGCCGGAAATTCATAGGGATGACATCATGAGATGTTATTCCGGAATCAAATTGATGCCAGGAGCGAGAGAAGTCGTTGAAGAATTACAGAATCGCGGCATATTAGTTGCTATCGTCTCATCTGGGGTGGACCTACTAATCGGAACGATCGCAAATATGCTCAAGGTAAACGATTGGGCTGCTAATGGATTTGAATGGGATGAAGAAGGCTGGTTAATTGGCTCCAAACCTACTGTTGTTCAATCTCACGACAAAGGAATAATGGTCAAAAAATTCGCTAACATAAATTCCATAGATCCTTCTCACATAGTTTCTGTTGGAGATTCAGGTCCTGACCTCTCAATGATGATTCCAGGTTCTAGATTCATTGGATTTAACCCTGCACCTAATAGGGGTGCGGAAGATTTTGTTAAGGCTGGAGTGCCAATTGTAGAAGGTCAAGATCTGAGGGGTATATGGGAGCCAATGTTTGGTGAGAAATTTCCAAAATAAACTCAAGCGAATGGGATGCTTGCAGATTCATGAGTGTGTAGATTAATCACAGTCAGAATGCATGGTTTTGGCTGAAAACCAAGCATTCTTTGATAATCTGTTTGATCTTGCCAAGTTGATGAATGAACTATCGTTGTTCCTTTATGATTTCCTACATAGTGTCCATGTACGTGACCTGTGACAAAAATATCTGGAATTTGTTGGATTACCATTCTATCTTCCGGTTCCGGAGATAACGGAGTTTTTCCACCCCATGATGGAGCCAGGTGTCTTCTTTCTAACATGGCTCTCATCGCCATTTCAGGCTTGGAATATGTAACTGACCTAAGGCCGGCTACAAAATCATCTATGCTTTTTCCATGATAGGATAGAATTCGAACTCCGTGAAGGCTAAATTCACAGGGATTACCAACAAACACAGCGTCAGAATAATCCTGCTGCACTTCAGGGTCTAAGGCAGGTTGCGGTTCTGCAGGACGAACAGCGTCATGATTTCCTGGTAAAATTATGATATCCACCCAATCGGGCAAACCTTCCAATAGACGGGCTAATTCACCATATTGAGCAAATAAATCTGTAATTGCCAAATGTCTTTCTTGGCCAGGATAAATTCCTACTCCATCGACCCCATCTCCACTGAGAACAAAATATTTCACTGTACGAGCTAATGGTTCTGAGTTGAACCACTGAATCATTTTCTCCCATTGGGGTGCTAGGAAGGTTTTCGAGCCAACGTGTACATCAGAAAGAAAAGCCGCCGAGACCGCAGAATCTTTTTCAGCGGTAGCCTTGGAATGTTGTTTCATAGGTGGAAGATGGATATTACTTGCAATAAATATCGGGCTTCTTTCTCCTAACAGGAAATGACCACTGATGCCCACTATGTCGTCATTCATCAGTCCATCCAAGGCAGGATGAAGAGGGCCTGCCCCGGAAGGAGGACGCAGTGAACATCTGATTTCCTGAGTTTCATCCTCGAGTACAAAACTCAGATTACCTGCACGTGTAAATCGAGATTCAGATGCTAGACCGACAATTGTAATCTCATAATCCTTTGAGGTATGTCTTTGCCGATTACGCCAAGCTTCAGCAATACTAATTGGTCTACGAGGTAAAGCACCACCTGTGATTAGTTGGTTACGGATTTTTTTCAGTCTGTCGCCGAAAAAGGATTGGATATCTGTCATTTTGCCTTCCGTTTTTGATGAACCTGTGATATCGAAATGAATTTCAATTTCAGCGTCAACATCTGAGGCTAGCATTGGAAAATCCTCCATCCTATAGTGGTCCAATCCATGTGGCCTTGGAGCAGGAGATATTTCATTGGATTTTATCGGTGCTATAGTCCTACCAATCACCTCACCGGATTCTGGTCTTGCTAAAGTTGCCTGCAGTGATTGAAGAGTATGCTGAACCTGAGGATCAGGCACATCAAGCGTTTCTTCAGTTGGTACAATTGTTAGTAACTCATCGATAGTTTGACCTGTCAATAACCTAGTACTGCTAGCAGTGGCAGCTTCAATTAAAGGACCAAGGTTAGTTAATTTCTCAATCTTTAGTTGGGCATCTCTGCCCATCACAATCAATCCTGCGGCTGCTAGAGAACGACTCTTTTCAGCCCAAGACTCAGAGGTCATCCAACGTAGGTCAGATAGGTCCGCTCATGATGATATCGCTCAAAACGGCTCGGAGAGACTATTTGCAAATCTCATTCATCCCAATCTGTAAGTGAAGCTAAATCTACCTTCCGATTCTCATCAGCTACGGTCTCTGTTTCCCAGTCAGCCCAAGATAGATTTCCCTGCCATTGCTCAGATTTAGGGTCCATTGATTCAGAATTGGCATGTTCATCGTTCGCGGTTCGGTTTTCCACTGCGGCAAGACGTTCTTCATCTTCAACGACCCTATCTAGGAGTTCGAGAGCTAATCTGAGTGCGAAAGAGACAAATGATTTCTTGTTATCTAATCGATCGTTTTCACCAAAATCTCTACGGCGAACGATGAATTGGTCTCTGGCAGTTACAGCAACATGAACAAGGCCAACTTCTTTCTTAGGAGTGGCTCCTCCTGGGCCTGCAATTCCAGTAATAGCAATCGATACCTCAGCATCTGAACGATATCTAGCACCACGGGCCATTTGCAAAGCCACTTGGTGGGATACTGCTCCTGCTTCCCCTTCATCAAATGCAGACTTTTCTACACCGAGTTCGCGCATCTTTGCTTCGTTATTGTAGACCACCCAACCTTGGTCGAACCAGTTAGTTGCACCGGAAATATCCGTAAAGGTAGATGCTAGTAATCCGCCAGTGTAAGATTCAGCAGTTGCAATGCTCCATTCCCTCTTGCGGAGTCTTCGGCTCAACCTCGAGGCGAGCGCTGCAGTCTCTTCGACCACGTTTGTTCGCTAGCCTTGTCCTTCTTGATTCTTTCACATCGGTGAAAAGCAATTTTTTGGTGGGCCCGACCGGAATTGAACCGGTGATCTTCGCTTTGTAAGAGCGACGTCATAACCCCTAGACCACGGGCCCTCGGAGAGAACGCGGGCGCAATGTGTTCAAATGATTGGTGGTGCAATAACCTGTCTCGAGGAGAAGCCATGAACCCCTTGCTAGAGCTCTTGGAAAGGATTCGAAAAAGTGGTATAACTCTTAAAAAAGAGGTTGCTGAAGCCATGCAGCAGGTCTACATCGGTTCGTTTACAGACTTTGAATTAGATCCATTTTGGCACGACAGACCTGTTCCCTTCCTAATTACCGACTATGGCGCTGCGAAAACAATATCTGCACCTCATATGATAGTCACTCTGTTACACCATCTGGAATTGAAAAAAAATCAACACGTTTTATTGATAGGAGCAAAAGCGGGGTATCTGTCTGCACTTATTGACCATATAGTTGGTGAGGCGGGAATGGTCACTATTGTCGAACCTCATCAAGAAGTTCTGTCCCATACGGAAGAGAGACTAGAGTTTCATGATTCGAAAGGCATAATCCGGATTTTACCTGTTGAAGCACTGGAAAATATTGACGTCAATTCTAGAGGAGTGGACAGGGTATTGATTACAGGTGCAATAAAGGAAACACCTCTTATTGTTGCAGGCATGGTAGAGGAAGGAGGGTTTGTTCTGGGTCCATTTGGTGGTCCGATACAACAAACATTGCTAAAGAGAGAAAGACAAGGTGACCAATGGATGGATACCGAACTTGGAAATGTTGTTTTTGGTCCTATGGACTTTACCGAAGCAGAGCGGAATCCATTAGATCCACAGGCACTTGCTGACCACATAGAAGACGCTTTGAAACTCATAGTCGGTTTGATTGAGATTGAAGACGAAACAGTAGAACGAATAGAAGAATTGGTGGAATCTCTAAGAGGAATGCCTCCCGACATGCCAACATTAGAAAAAGATGCTTCAGAGGACGATTTGGTAGAGCACCCGGTTTTTGAATTATTGATGGCTGAGATGGAATGGTTACAACCAATGTGGCCTCTTTTCGAACAATTGTTATCCATCGATATAGATGCCCCTGCTGATTGGGATGATGAACCTCCGATGGTTGGAGGACATGAGGACTTAGTTCCCTGATAGATAACCAAATCATAATTTCGAATACGTAGTGTTCATGCCACCCCCTTGATTCGGACAGGTTATGAGCGTCAGGCCAGCCTTGGCCAAACTGAACCATCAAGATGTTAGACAACGCCGAAGGGCAGTTAGACATTTATTCGAACTAAATGATCCTGAGGCATTGGTTGGATTCGAAAAACTATTGCAAGATCCTGACCCTTGGTTTAGAGAAAAAGCCCTTGAAGCAGTGAAAAAATGGGCAGCTAGTAAAGACCTCTCGCTGATTGAGAGACTTTCCAATTCTAAAGAAGATTCTAGGAGATTGTTGGCAGCGAGAATCGCACACAGGGCTGGGAAGGCAGGTCAACAAATTCTAATTCGACTTACCTCCGATAGTGAACCAAAGATTAGATTGGCTGCTTGGAAAGCAAGAATTAGTCTAGATGAAAATTCAATTTCAGAGGCACTTGAAATTGATGATAGAGCGGTACGGAGAGCCGCTGCAGAACGAATTTTAGGCTTGGGCGATTGGAAACCTGGGGTAATCATACAACTTCTTTCAGATGAGTCCCAAGCAGTTAGAAACATAGCTATCAGAATTATTGAGCAGAGGGATTCTGCAACCGAGGAGGAAATTATTCATAGATTAAATGATTTAATCAATGATTCATCTGGTGAACTAAAGTCTCGAATTGTAGGTATTCTACTAGTTTCATCTCCGAATCAAGTCAACGATTGGATTGGGGATTCTGATACAGCGTTTGTAAATCAATTTTCAAAAATCCTCAGAGATAAGGATTGGACATTGATTGAAAACTTACCCGATAAAATCAAGGAAGGGGGTTCTGAAATGTTGTTGATTAGATTATTACGAGGCGATAGGAGTGAAATTGGGAGAAAATTACGTGAAGAATTGTTAAGCGATAATTCTCGCTCTGAAACAATGATATCACAACTAATCGAGGATTTAATCGGAAGGCCTATCGATGAATCTACGTTGTCTATAATCGAGAAACTGAAGGATTCTGAAAGTGAATTGATTTCTCAATCCGCAAATAATTTACTTGCAGAATTGTAGTCTTGTTTATTTCCCAATGGCTGGTTGTTTCAATCTAGACAACGGAATTGCGATTGGTGGCAGGTGATCTGAAAGACGATGTCTACTGGTTTTTGGATGCATCAAATCACCGGAAAGTGCAGCATCAATTACATCTTGTTTTGAGATTGAATCCCTTCCACTGTTAGGCCATAAATCAAGTTCTATTGAGTCATCATCCAAATAATCGATCAAAACACAAGGAACACATAGCAAACCGATCCTCTTTGCTACATTATATCTATGGTGTCCATCAAGTATTGTACCGGTTGCTCTATCAAGTAAGAGTGGCTTTGTGTAAGCGTTCCAGCGGTGAGTTATGCGTTCAAGTTGGTCCACCTTTTTTGGAAGAATTTGTTCATGAGGACGGAGCACTTCTAGTGGCACCAACTCGACCTCCATAACCCTCGGAAAAGGACATTACAGTTAGGCCTAATGCCCGACGGGTTGATGTTTGAACCATCAGGAGACCGATCATGGAAGACCTATCGAGCCAACTGTCTGACCCCGACAAGTTGGTCTTAGATAGGCTATGCGAGCGGGGTGAAGCTTGGGTAGTTGGTGGCTGGGTTAGGGATTCATTGGCAGGGAAAAGACCTACTGAAATGGATATAGCAACAACCTTGACTCCTCAAGTTATTAGTAGAATTTTTGAGAAAACAATTCCAGTCGGTGCAGCCTATGGGACAATTTTGGTTATTGATGAAAAATCAGAGAAATCATGGGAAGTAACCACTCTGCGTAGTGACGGTTCATACGGAGATGGTAGAAGACCTGATCAAGTAAAATTTGGCGATGATATATACGAAGACCTAGCAAGAAGGGATTTCACGATTAATGCAATGGCATGGGAGCCAAAAACTGGTCAAATCATAGACATAGATTCTGCCGGACAGAATGATTTGAAATTGGGTATTGTTCGTGCTGTTGGACTGCCAGAGGAACGAATTAAAGAAGACGGCCTGAGAATTTTGAGGGCTTTTCGATTCCTTGATGCCGGAGAGCCGAGACCTAGAAGATTGGAAGCAGATTTACAATCTGCGATTATAGAAAATTTACAAATGCTTGACTTGGTTTCTTCTGAACGAAAATGGGCTGAGTTATCGAAGATTTTTAAGGGGCAAAGAAGGAACGAAATTATTCAGTTGATGGATGATTGTAATGTGCTTAATCGACTAATTAAAAATACAAAATTCTCCATGAAATGCCAATTTTCCGGAATACCTTCAGTTGATATTGCGATACTCTGCTCTGAAGATGAACGTACGGGGATTGAGCTGGGTAACCATTTGAAAGAGCAGTTGAAATTATCAAATCTTGAGGCATCAACAATTCAATTTTTACATGACTTGAAATTGACCGACTTGAGATTAGAAATTACATCACTTAGAAGATTTAACTCAGCATTATCCAACTCTATGAAAGATGAAGTAATGCAATATTTCGGAGAACAAGCAATTGAATTCATCGATGCTGCATCTCAAATTGAGCCTCTATCGATGGGGAACAAACCAATGGTAGCCGGAGAATACTTAATGGAAATCACCGGCTTGGAAGCCGGGGTTAGGCTTGGTCGGCTAAAGGGCTGGCTGCACCGAAGACAAATCGAAGAAGATTTACGAAGTACTGGAGAGATAATCTCTTTGTTGGATACTCTAGATTGGGAAAATGGAGAGCCAACATCTTGGCCTTCTTTGAGTTGGCCCTAATCACAATTCTCCTAGATATTCGACATATTCATCCGCATCTAAGAATTGATCCTCATCAAATTCATGAGGTTTGACAATCAAAAACCATCCATCTCCGTAAGCGTCATCATTTGCTAGGTCAGCATTATCTTCGACTTCACCGTTAAGTTCCAAAACCTTACAAGGGAATGGAGAATTAATCAATACTCTATCTGAAACTGTCCTAACAGTTACCAGCAATTCACCAATACCAATTTCATCACCTGGGGAGGAGGATTCTGATCTTCCCTCTCCATCGTCATTATCTCGGACTCCAGCGACTCCCTCATCGTCAAGAACAAACTCGCTAGTATCTTGTGGATGAGGTAGAATAACTCGAACTACGTCTCCATAATCTGCGCGCAAAAATTCAGACATACCTACCTTAACGGTTCCATCCTTTTCATCTATCAATTGAAGCCATAGATGTTCAAGTGTATAACGGCGGTCGTGAGCGACTCCAAATTCGAAGTAGTCCGAGTCAGACATATCAATCCCCGAAAAGGCCGCCCATGGTCTCTGATTTGAATCATTCGTTCTGGGTATAAGCGGGTTATGGCAACTTACGATGTATTAACAATGAATGGTTACTCGGTAGTGTGAGGATACAATATGGACTATGCTGAAACGGAAGAACAGAGTATGATTCGAGAAATGGTTCGCGACTTTGCTGAGCAGGTTTTAGCACCTACTTGCCTTGAAAGAGATAGAGAACAAAAGCCACCTATAGAAGAATGGAAAGCCTTCTGTGAATATGGTTTACAGGGAGTAACAATTCCTGAAGAATTCGGTGGCAATCCGATAGATGATATCTCCGAAGCAATTATTGTTGAGGAACTCGCACGGGTAGACCCCTCCTTTTCGGTTATGTATTGTGTTCATGTTGGTCTATGCTCTATGACAATCGCTTTGCATGGAAATCAAGAGCAAAAACAACGCTATCTTCCACGCTTGGCTGCAGGAGAAATCGGCGCTTACTCACTATCCGAAGCCGGAGCTGGGACTGATGCTGCAGCAATGAGTTGTAAAGCAAAATTGAGTGACGATGGGGCTCATTATATCCTCAATGGAGAAAAAATGTGGGTGACAAATGGATCATCAGCGGACATTTATGTTCTATTTGCAAAAGATGTCGATCACCCAGATTTTGGTGTCAAAAAGCACGGTGGGACAACTGCATTTATTGTCGACTCAAGTATGGAAGGATTCAGTGTTGGAAAGAAAGAAGACAAGTTAGGGATTAGGTCTTCTGATACCTGCGCTCTATTGCTTGAGGATTGTAAGGTACCAGTTGAGAACGTACTGAAAGATCGTGGAAAAGGATTCCCAATTGCTATGAACGCGCTAGACAATTCAAGAATTGGCATTGCTGCACAGGCTCTAGGAATTGCACAGGGTGCCTATGAGTCTGCATTGAATTACGCACATCAACGCGTTGCCTTTGGAAAGCCTATCGCTCACCACCAAAGTATTGGCAACTACCTGGCAGATATGGCTACTCAAACCGAGGCTGCCCGTCACATGGTCTACAAAGCAGCATGGGCAAAGCAAAGGCATTACGAAGAAGATGGCTCAAGACATTCAATGGAAGCTAGCATGGCGAAATTGTTTGCAGGAGACACCGCAATGTGGGTGTCTGAAAGAGCTGTACAGGTATTGGGAGGCTATGGGTACACTACTGATTTCCCAGTCGAGAGATTCTTCCGAGATGCAAAAATAACTCAAATTTATGAAGGGACTCAAGAGGTTCAAAGAATTGTAATCAGCAGATCGATAGCCCCGGAGTGATGCTATGTCGGATTATCCGATAGAGATTATTCGCTCAAAATTTCCCGGGTTAAATCGAAGAGTCAATGACAATCAAGCAATTTTCTTCGATGGGCCAGGGGGGAGTCAATCACCTGAGTCTGTCGGAGACGCCGTGAAACATTACTTGCTGCACCAAAATGCCAATGTCGGCATGTCATTTGCTACCTCTGTAGAAACTGATGAATTAATTGAGAGAACAATGGGCGCATGTGCAGATTTACTTGGTTGCCAAAATCATAAGGAAATTGTATTCGGACAGAATATGACGAGTTTAACAATTCAATTAGCCAATGCCCTTAGTCGAACTTGGGGGCCAGATGACGAGGTTGTGGTTACTCGCTCTGATCATGATGCTAATGTTCGACCTTGGGTTTTAGCTGCAAAATGGTCAGGAGCCAAAATCAGATGGATTGAAATTAACCATAATGATTGTACACATAACATAGATTCAATCGAAGAAAAAATCAACAAAAATACAGTATTGGTTGCAATAGGGGCGGCATCAAACTTCTCAGGAACAATAAATGATGTCAAAGGAATTTGTTCTAAAGCCAAGGCGGTTGGTGCTGAAGTATTCGTAGACGCGGTTCACTTCGCCCCCCACTCATTAATCGATGTCATCGAATTAGGTTGTGATTACCTTGCTTGCTCATCCTACAAGTTCTTCGGCACACATCAAGGAATCCTATGGGGCAGATATGAAAGATTGGCAGAACTACCTGTGGCAAAATTACGTGTTTCTTCAGAAGAAGTTCCATTTCGATGGATGACTGGCACCCAAAGTCACGAATCTATGGCAGGTACTCTTGCAGCGATCGAACACTTGGAATGGATAGGTCAAACCATTTCAAAACAGAATCTTTCCAGACGAGAGTCTCTAAGTGTAGCATTTTCTGCAATCGAAGATTACGAAAGAGAACTATGTTGGAAAATGATAGAAGGATTGAATCAGATTGAGGGGGTGAAAATATGGGGTGTCACCGACCCATCAATGAAACAAAATCGAGCACCTACTGTCTCCTTTACTCATCCATCAATGACCGCTGAAGAAATTGGTTCTAAATTAGCAGACGAGGGTATTTTTGCTTGGGCTGGAAATTTCTATGCATTGGAACTCTCTGAAACACTCGGACTTGAGCCAGAGGGAGCACTTAGAGTCGGAATTTTACACTACAATACAGAGGAAGAAGTAGAACGATTCGTTCGAGTGTTAGATAAAATCCTGAGTTAGTTCTACTCGAACCAACTATACTCTCTATGGCCTTCTAGGTTACCTTCACGGCCAATGCCAACTAGGGCGAATTCCTTTGCAGGCGTCACTACAGAATCCTTTTGAGAACCCCTGTGTAATTTTTCATAGACATCCTTGTCTAATGGAGTTCTTGAGGACAACCTGTCGAAAAGAGAGAATCGAGCAGCTATTTCTTTCCATTCTGGTTGGACTATTCCTTCGAATACCTTGGCTTTAGCTCCCGAACCATATCCACATAGGCCTACTCTCTTTCCATCCATGTCTGTACCATCGAGATAATCAGATTCCATAGTCGACATAAGAGCTAGGAAAATTGAACCAGTATATTGGTTTCCAATTAGACTAGAGGCCCTTTGTGTCTTCTCAATTCTCTGCTCAACAAATTGTTTGAATTCTTCCGTCTTTGAAATCAATCTTCTGTAGGAGTCATTTGCTTTTTCAAATTTCTCGTATCCTTCGGGTGTATCATCAAAATCTTCCGGGAATGGTTCAGATCCAATCTCTGAAACTATATTTTCCCACATCGGAAGCTCACGCCTATCGTGACGGAAAACATCAGGGAACATCCTCTTTCCTTGAAATGCGTATGGGAGATGGACGATGATTCGATCCCATTGTTCTGTTAATATCGTATCTTCATCTGGATCATAGCGCCCAGAGTTAATCGCCTTCTTTCTGAAATCTACAAAAGCGGTTTTTACTGATTCTGAATAGCACCGATTTGAGAATTGGCCATCGAAAACAGGAGTGTCTTTGTGAATTTTCAATGTGTGTGATTCAAACATTATATCGTCTTTCTTAGAGGATTTAGGTAAAATCGCGAGGATTTTCTCAACAAGTCCTTCCTTTCTTGGTTCACCAGCCTCTTCTGCGAGATCTAATACATTCTCAACTACTGTTTTCATTTCTACTTCTCTTCTTGGCTTGAAGAAATCGTGAACGGGCATTGTAGAAACTCCCCAATTATCGGGAATTTCAATCAAACGTGGATTATGTCGAATTAAAATCGCACCTCCACCTGCTCCTTGAGTATATTCACCGGATGAGCCTAAATCGTATTTGGCATTGTCAGCGAAGACGACTATACCAATTCTATCCTCTTTTTCTCCACCTCTGGCGACCCAATCCAAGGTGTTATGCATTGCATCAACAGCACCAATACAGGCGAAAGTGAGGTCAACTACGTCGCAATTTCTGAAGCAATCCTTACCGTATGTATCGTCGTATCGCTGTTCTAGCATATCCATGATGTAAGTTGCAGTTGGCTTTGCACCATCCAGTGCGGATTCGGTTCCAAGGTATATGCGACCTATTTTTGTTGGGTCTAATCGGTTCCTATCAATTAGTCTAGCACAAGCATTTGCTCCCATTGTAGCGGTATCTTCGTGTGCATCTGGAATTGCCATGGCAGACAGCCCCAAACCTTTGTTGAGTTTTCCAAAATCAGCACCACGAAATTCTGCAAAGTCCTTCATGTCAAAGTAAAGCTTAGGGAAATGAATCGCGATATCGTCAATTCCAACACCTACCATAGTCTCGTCTCCTTCGTTCGCCCGCTTGAGGGAAGGGTTATGATACCTGTGGCGTTTTTTCAACAAAATGTACTGAACTGTAATCGCTTCACTGCGAGCCAGTAATGTCATTTACAGCGTCTAAAAGCCCACTATTTTCCTCAAAATGCTTTACAACTGGCGATAGAACTTCGGTCAGTCCCCTCGCAACCGCCATTTTTGCGTCAAATGGATGTATTTCATCAGAAGCAACTGCTTCTATGAAAGAATCGATGTCGTTCCAGGTGCTAGGATTACCAAATTCTGGCTTTGGTTCGACTACTAATTTGTGATTATGGGGCATTACAATATGTTTGGCGATTTCGAAAACTGGAGATTCTGGATTACCCACTTCGAGGAATGCTTTTCGGAACTTTTTCTCTATTTGTTTTGCAGTATCATGGACGAAAATCGCATTATTTGGATCTGATTTGGACATTTTGTGGTCAAATGAGTCCATACGGCCTGCACCATGTCCTTTCAGACCCGATATCATAGGGGTGTGGATACAAGTAGCCTTTGTCCAATTGTTTCTGTCTGCGACTTCTCGCATGTACATGTGGGCTTTACGCTGATCCATACCTCCAAAGGCAATATCTATTTTTAATTCGAAAATATCTGCTGCCTGCATTGCTGGATAAAAGAAAGCAGACAAATCGTCATCTGATGAATCCTCACTTCTACCCATGATACTGAACGTTCTTCGGGCTCGATTCAGACTCATACCTTTAGAACATCGTAAAACCCTCTCCCAATAAGCTCCTGAATCCATTATTTCACTGGCACTTACAAATCGTAATTGACCTGGGCCATCGCCTTCTTCTGGGAAATTAAGAAGAACCCTGAAAACCTCTGACATGTACTGTCCTGCGATTGATATCTTCTCCATATCTCGACCAAATTTGTCATTCACCCATGCGTGCCAATCTGCAAGTAGAATCAATACGTTGACACCTTCTGAAAGCATGTTACGAATGGTTTCTGCCAAAATTACCCAACCAAGGTGGGCTTTACCACTAGGTTCCAAACCAATGTATGCTCTAACAGTAGAGTCACCGCCATGGCTATCGGAACCAGATAACACTCCCGAGAGGTGGTCTAATCCGACCACTTCCTCGACATTGGCGAACATTTTGTCAATAGACGCACTGACCTCGGGGTCGAGAACATTTGGCGTCTCTCGGCTTGTCATATGTATCACTCAGGAGTTTAGTAGTTTGTTGAGTTTCTCTCCTCTTCCTGCGGCTCGAGTATTATCATTGTCCTCGAGAGCAGCCTCGATTTCCGCAATTAAGTCCTCAGCTTGGACCTTGACATCGGCTGATAGATTCTGAGACATACCCATGAAATGACGAGCCGCGGAAACCGCAGATTTTGCTTTTGATGCTTTCTTTGCCCATTCCTTTGCTTTATCGCCTCGTTGTTTGGAGTTGTAACCTGTGCACTCATCTAGGAATGTGGTCCAACGCTTACGAGTATCCTGAGCACGAGCCATTGCATCAGAATCATCGAAATTTGGCGGGACATTTGTCACATCTACAATTAATGCACCCTTATCTGAGTAATGACCATCAATTGAAGTCATGATGTCATGAGAGCCAGTAAAGGAGTTTTCACCATTTGCCTTAACTGCCTCAAAATGTTTGCTTGCTAGCGAAGCTAAACCTCCATCTGCAGTCACCTGTTTGATTAGTCCGCGCTTAACCTCGAATCGCTCCATGAAGTCTTGCGAAGCAGACTTGTTCTTGAATCCTGCCGCGAGTAAACCTACTCTTGCGTGCCATCCCACATACCTAAACCAAGTCCTCCGGTGGAGTTGGTATGCATTGGGTTACTCGCAGACTGTTGGCAACTCTGATTATTGTCTTGATGACTACTCAGGGTGTCTTGGCAGTTTCTGCGGTTACTTTGGGAGAAAGTTTCTCTCTTTCAGATACCGATCTTGGATTAAATGGAGTCGCCCTGGATTCAGATACTGATACGGCACTTGTTTATGGCAACGAAGGATATGTCAGAGTTCTAGATGCTGTAGAACCGGGTAATCAAGTAGAAATGAACTGGGGTGGTACTGAGGAATTATTTGATGCGGATTTCCACCCAGGGGGTCAGACCGCATTAATTGTGGGGGAACGGGGAGTAGTCCTCAGGTACGCGAAACAAGATCAATCACTAGAAAGAGCTGCTTCTGATTTTGACCTCGATTATAGTAAGATGATATCCGTGGCTTGGAATACTGCTGGCTCTTGGGCCTATGTAGGAACCGATGAGGGACAAATATGGAGGATGAGAGCGGCAGAGGATGGTGGAGCGGAATTACATTCACTGTCAATATCAGCATCTGGTTCGATTGTAGCAATGGATTGCCATGATACAATCATGATGTGTGTTGTAACCTCGAATGTCGAAGGGATTGGTATAATCGAACGCGATCATACATTTACTTGGGTTGGCGGAACTGGATACATGTGGACTGGGATAGAATGCCCAAGCGGTGAAACCCCATATTGTGTAGCCGTTGCAAACGACCAAATTATTGCTCATATTGAGCTAAATCCTGAGGATATAGGAGCATCTGTCCCTACAATAACCAGAATTCAGAATTTTGACTATTATTTCGTAGGAATCGACTCCCAAAATGGAGATCGGGCCCTTATCGCAACTACACCAACAAGTCTGATTGAACATGATATAAGTCTCAACAATTCATTTCCTTGGCTAGAACATTCAGATATTGCAGATCTCAATCTCTCTGGTGACAAAATAGTAGGCACTTGGGCTAGTGGATTTGACTCGGGTTGGATTGTGACCGAGCGAGGATATTTATTCGAATTTTACTCTACTTCCTCTGGCTCATCCGGGCTGCTTAATTTATGGATTGTAATTGCTATTCCAGCCGCTACGGGACTAGTTGTTCTTTGTCTTGTATATTTGGCATCACCCAAAGTGCAAGATTGGACTATTGAAAAAATGGGTAATGAAGATGAAAAAAAGGACCTAGCCCGACGGAAAGCAAAACAGAGAAGAAAGAATAGATAAAAATGCTGCCAATATGCTTTGAATCACATCGCGCCTATGGCGCGGATTCCTAGAGCAGGCAACCTTCATGAGGGGCTTGCGTTGCGAGAAGCCTGAAACATATGCCATACGAAGCTCTCGACTTTTATGATGTGGATTCATTATTGACCGAAGAAGAGCGCATGGTCCGGGACATGGTTCGAGATTTTGTTGATCAAGATGTGATCCCCAATATCGAACACGCTTGTAGAGAAGGAGTATTCCCTGATGAATGGAGGGTGACCCTAGGTGAAATGGGTGTTCTGGGAGCCCCGCTTGAAGGATATGGTTGTCCTGGTCTTTCTTACACCGCTTACGGTGTGATATGCCGAGAATTAGAACGAGGCGACAGTGGATTACGCTCGTTTGCTAGTGTTCAGGGCAGTCTTGCCATGTATCCAATTTGGGATTTCGGAAGTGAAGAACAAAAGCAAAATTATCTTCCAAAGATGGCAAGTGGAGAGTGGATTGGATGCTTCGGCCTTACAGAACCTGATTACGGTTCAAATCCGGGAGATATGATTACCAAGGCCGAAGACATGGGTGACCACTACTTACTCAATGGGGCTAAAATGTGGATTACTAACGGAACAATCGCTCAATTAGCAGTTGTTTGGGCTAAATTAGACGGAGTCATTCGTGGATTTATAGTCGAGAAAGACGACCCTGGTTTTAGCGCACCTGAGATGAAAGGAAAACACTCACTCAAGGCTAGTGTGACAAGCGAATTAGTATTCCAAGATTGCAAAATCCCCAAGGATAGAATTTTGCCTGGAGTTAAGGGATTGAGAGGTCCGTTTTCCTGCCTTAACAATGCTCGATATGGAATTTCATGGGGAGCAGTGGGGGCCGCACAGGCTTGCTTTGACTCAGCCAAGGAATATTCCCTAAGCAGAATTCAATTTACTCACCCAATTGCAAGTTATCAGTTGGTTCAAAACAAATTAGCATGGATGCTAAGGGAAATTACCAAAGCCCAACTTTTGGCTTATCATTTGGGACAGAAAAAAGATGCAGGCACATGGATTCCTGAGCATATTTCCCTTGCGAAGATGAATAACGTAGATATTGCTCTTGAAATTGCAAGAGAGGCTCGAGATATTCATGGTGCAAACGGAATTCTTGACGAGTATTGCATCATGAGGCATATGGCAAACCTAGAATCTGTGAAAACCTATGAAGGAACCCACGACATTCACAACCTTATAATCGGGCGACATATTACTGGAATTCAGTCCTTTACAAGAGAACTCTAGGATAGATTCAATATTGACTACGAGGACTGCTAATCTTCATAGATGAAGTACGGTTGGAAGGAACATCAAGAGGTTATCGTATGACAATCGCAGTTCTTCTAAAGCAAGTTCCGGACACAACTGCAAAGATCACAGTTAGTAATGGCCGAGTAGACGAGAATGCAGTTTCAAAATGGTCCTTCAGCCCCTATGACGAGTATGCCCTAGAAGCCGCTCTACAACTGAAAGAATCAATGGGTGGGGAATTGGTAGCAATTACTGCGGGCCCCGCTCGTTGTGAAAAGTTACTTCGAGATGCTGCTGCAGTTGGCGCAGACAATTTAGTACACATATCTGCAGAAAATATCAACGATTTTGATTCTACCCAGATGCAGAAGCTATTAGCCGCAGCTGTTGAAAAATCGGGTTCATCGGTAGTATTCTGTGGAAAGCAAGCCGCAGATACAAATTCAGGTTCGACTGGACCAGGAGTTGCAGAACTAATTGGAGCATCCTGTATCACAATGGTTTCAGAAGTGATTTCTGACTCTGGTGGCTACCTAGCTACGCGCCCTAGTTCTTCTGGACACGAGAAGGTCGCAGTATCTGCACCTTGCGTTTTTGCTTTCGATAAAGGCGTAGTAGAAATGCGGCGGCCGAATGTCAGAGGAATTATGATGGCGAAGAAAAAGCCAATCGAAACCTGGTCTATAGAAGAACTAGGATTAGACCTAGGAACATCAGGAATTAGTATTGATTCACATTCACCACCTGCGGAAAAACCCCCAGGTCAGAAATTTGAAGGTGCTGATTCTGTATCTACTGTAGTTGGCAAACTTCGAGATGAGGCAAACGTAATTTGAGGAGGTAAAATGATGCAGTGTACAGTTATCGCAGAAACAGTTGGTGATTCTCTTCACCCAATAACATCACAATTAATCGGTGCCGCAAGTTCTCTTGGAGCATCTCCAATCGTGGTTGTCCCTGGTGGAATTGGATCAGAAGAAGCCGCTTCCATTGATGGGGTTTCTAAGGTAGTATCAGTGGTCGGAGATTGCTTCTCAACCTTTGATGGGGGAGCTTGGGCAACGGCATTATCTCCCCAATGCAATGGTGTAATCATTACTGGAGCCACCTCTAATGGACGTGAAGTTGCAGCAAGGATTGCGGCCAAGCGAGGAGTTCCAATTATCCAAGACGTGACTGGACTTTCAGATGGAATCACTATCACTCGTCCTATCTATTCAGGTAAGGCTGTTGAAACAACTACAGTATCTGGAGATTGTGTAATTACACTAAGAGCAAATGCATTTGATTCCGCTGGTTCTGGTGGCAGCGCTGCAGTAAACGTGGTCGACCAAAGTGTTGATGTTTCGATAGCGGTTAAAGAAGCAATAAACAAAGCAACTGAAAGGTTGGACGTTTCAGAAGCGGACATTATTATTTCGGGCGGGAGAGGTATAGGACAAAAGGAAAACTTCTCTCATCTAGAGGAAGTTGCAGACATTATTGGAGCAGCGGTTGGGGCCAGTAGAGCTGTAGTCGATGAGTGGGGCATGCCTCACAGTATGCAAGTAGGACAAACGGGGAAGACTGTAACTCCTTCCCTCTACATTGCAGTCGGTATTTCAGGTGCAATTCAACACCTTGCTGGAATGCGCTCATCGAAATACATTGTAGCAATTAATAAGGATCCAGAAGCACCAATTTTTGGTGTTGCTGATTATGGAATTGTAGCAACTTGGGAAGATGCAGTACCTGCCCTAAAGGCTGCTCTATCCTCCCTTTGATTGTATCATTGAATTCTCATAGTCACAATTGCTTTTGATGCTGCTCCGTTGTTATCGATTACGGTCAACTCAAATGAGTGAGTTCCCGCTCTTAGGCGAACTCTTACCTGAGCGGAATCCCCAATTACCTTGCCATTGGAATTTTGCCATGAATAATGTTCAATGCTACCGTCTGGGTCATAGGATCTGGATCCATCTAGAAGAATTATTGCTGTACCATCATCCTCAGCAGAAATCGTTTTGTCATCCCCAGCATCAGCTATTGGTGGCAGATTAATCGCTTTGGCGGATTCTGCCAAATCTTGCAATAAATCAGTCTTTGAGACTATTTTATTGTCAGAAATCAATTCAAGATCTTCTTCTAAATCATTCATTAATCCCTCGGTTTCTACAGAAACACTTGGTGGTGCCTCAGCTTCGGCTACCTCCGCTTCGGTTAAACCACCAGTAAATTTCTGAGATTTGGAGGGATTGAAATCATAATCAAAAGTTTCAGATTCATATCTAATCGGCTGAGCATCGGGATCTATTAGAACCACAGAAGCCGGCTTTTCACCGGATGGAGAACTGCCAATAACTGCAATAGTTTCAGAATTAATTGCAAATATATTGGAGACTAAACCTTCATGCTCATGAGTCCAAATGACTTCACCTTTTGATGAAACCCTCATACTATTGAACCACGTTCCCACAATAACATCTTCCCCCCACTGAATAATTGACGAAATTGGATGCTCGAGTATTGCTAGTTCCTCTACTTCCTCGCCGATTGTAAATCTCAATAATGAACCATTATTACAACCAACAATCGCCCCATTTTTAGTTGGTAGTATACTACTAGAAATTGCTGGCAATTCACTGATATGAAGAAGTCCTCGAACACTGTGCCAGCACTCTAATCGATTTTCGGGGCGATCGTCGAGAGTAAAACCCAACGAATCACGACAAGCAAGAAGAACGCCATCTTGTCTGAAACATATCTGGGATATTGTCTCTATATCAGATTCGTCGGCTGACGAATTTTGCAGTAAATCATTAGATGGTGTAGAGATAATCAGTGTACCGTCGGTTTTTGCAATAGCGAATAAATCACCATCTTTACTAGCGGCTAATTGATTTACATCTTCATGAAATTGTGAATAAATTTGCTTGCCTTCAGAATCAATTACAACAACTTCTCCTTTGGAGTCAGAAAAAAATCCATACACTCCAGAGAATACAAAATTATCAATTCCCGAGGTTACGTTGAGTTTCCAGGTTGGAATTTTATCGAAACGCTGGACAAGACCCATGTTTGAGGCTGCAATTACACTCTCCCCATAAGGAAAAATAGATACAATTTCAGAACTTAAATCACTTTTACTGACAAGATTATCCAACTCATAAATTAGCAACTTCCCTGAACTTGTGCCGAGAGCAAAGCTGGATTCGTGGATAGAACATGAGGCGGTGACATCCTCATGCATCTCTATCTTAGCAAAGGCCTCAATCATCGGTAAACGGTCGTCCTTCACGACCTTGACTACGAGTTGGTAGTTTTCACACTGTCGAATATTTGTTAGGAATATGTGTAATCATGCTTTAGCAGAATCCTTTCTTTTTGCTTCAAGTGACTCCAAGTAATCCTGATCGATACTACCTGCAACATATCTTCCATCAAAACAGGAGCAATCGAAGTTTGCGATACGACTATCTCCTGCTCCCAAACATGACTCGACTAAATCATCAAGATTTTGATACATTAACCAATCTGCACCGATAGCTTGCCCTACTTCTTCAGTGGTGCGATTATGAGCCACATATTCATGCTTGGCAGGCATATCGATACCATACACATTAGGATGTACAACAGCAGGTGCTGCTGAGGCAAAGTAGACTTTCTTGGCACCAGCTTCCCTAGCCATCTCTACTATTCTTCTAGAGGTGTTTCCTCTGACTATGCTGTCGTCTACAATTAGGACATTTCTACCTTCAAATTCATGCCTAATTGTGTTCAATTTCTTCCGTACTGAATCTTTTCTAATTGCCTGACCCGGCATAATAAATGTCCTACCAATATACCGATTCTTGACAAAACCCTCGCGATAGGCAACACCCAGTTCTCTAGCTAGTTCCAGTGCTGCAATTCTACCGCTATCTGGAACTGGAATTACACAATCAATAGCATGTTCTGGATATTCATTTGATATTCTATCTGCCAATTTAGCACCCATCGCTAACCTAGCACCATGAACTGAAACTCCATCGATTCGGGAATCTGGTCTTGCAAAGTAAACATACTCAAAGATACATGGATTATGGCTTACATTATTAGAGCATATTTGTGAACTTCTGCTCCCATCCATTCTGACAACTACTGCTTCCCCTGGGGCCACGTCTCTTTCTGTTTCGAAACCTAGTGCTTTCATTGCAACTGATTCTGAAGCGACCACGGTTTCGGTAAATCCATCAATATCACAACTACCTATACAAAGTGGCCTGATTCCATGAGGGTCTCGGAAAGCAACCATACCCCAGCCTGTAATCATGGCGACAACGGAATACGACCCTTCGACCGTTTGATTAATCGCGGTAACCGCCTTGAATACATCCTCTTCGCTAAGTGCATCCAAACCTCCTCTACGCCCATTGATAGAACGTTGAATTTCTGCGGCAAACAAATTGAGAAGAGCCTCCGAATCTGAACTTGTATTGATTCTGCGATGATCTCTTTCTAGTAACCTATCTATGATTTCATTTTGATTAGTCAAATTTCCGTTGTGAGCTAAACTAACTCCGAATGGCGAGTTGGTGTAGAATGGTTGAGCTTCGGCTGCAGATGAAGAACCTGCGGTTGGATATCTAACATGCCCCAAACCCATGGAACCCTCTAATGCTTTGATGTGTCGGAGTCTGAAGACATCTCGGACTAGACCATTGGCTCTTCTGTGGGAAATATTGCTGGAATCGCTGATAACTATACCTGCAGCATCTTGTCCGCGATGCTGCAACACCAATAATCCATCATAGAGGGTTTTTCCAACTTGAGTGTCGGGATGCCCGACGAGACCAATGATGCCACACATCGGGAATCGTCCTTTCCTGATTCAGTAAGGACTTAGCCATTTCCGGAGTGAAGTCTTCACTTCTTGTGGGCGCCCATGCTTCGATTTCTCTTGCTCCAACGGAATTTGCGAAGGCGTGATGTCTCCCCATATCCACAAGACGAGCAAACTCGCTTTTGCTTGTGATATGAGTGTCTACCACAGCGGCGGCATCGAATATGCGTGGATTTCTGCTTCTTGCCCATGCTTGGAGTTCCCTTGGACATGATAACCACCTTTTGAGACAACGCGGCGACCAACGGACTTGTTATGAGCGTTACCCATAGGAAAGTAACAAACTTTGAGACAAAATAGGTTAAAATTCGAACCAGTTAATTCTCAGTCATTTCAATAAGTGGGTCAGGGGATGGTGTTCTTTTTGTCAGTGAAAACATCATTATTGTAGTCAAAGAGAGAATTATCGGCAACCACAAAAGAATCATCCCAGCACCCAAAGAGGTCAGTAAAAAGACTACTTCTAGCATTTCTCCTATCGAAGTACTACCATCTGCTTCCATTGTAAGAAGAGTTACCGGGATTGTGCAAATTAGTATTGAACAAACAAGTGGGATAATGGGTCTGTGATAAGGATTCCACGTGACAATTAAATGCACTGAAAAACAGAATGATATGAAAAATAATCCAATGAAAATCATCGCTCCAAATGAGCTGATGCCATCAGACAATAAATCGAATGTTGACATCTAGATTCGTCCTCCCAAGTTTCTTCTAATCATTTCAGTTACCAAACGCCGTTCTTTCTCATCTAGAGGAGCTGTTGGCGGGTCTTTGGGAGTTAGTTTCTCGGTAAACCGAACAATCCTGAAGAATAGATATAGAGATGCTAAAACACCCAGTACAAATGCCACCATCCAAAAGATCACGTCTATTCGGGTATATGCCTCAAGGAACCATGGGCTTTGAGATATCGTCCACCATGAAAAACCCAATACAATCCACCCAGATGCCAATAAGGTAGGATTTCTTTCGGAGTAAATGCTTGAACCTTTAATTATTGCAAAACAAGCAAATATTGAGGAAAATAAGGAAATTATTGACCATTTTACAACATTAAGATATGACTCTCTGCCATCATCGTTACAAAAAGATACCAACTCACATCTATGATAATCATTCTCGAAATAAAGTGGTTGCTCTGGCAAGAAAATTAATCCAGAAATCCCTATCAATGCGATTGGTCCTGCAAAACGACTTCGCTTGAATGCAGGACCCATCCTCCACATTGAGAAGGCTGCAATTAGCAGAGTGAAACTAAGAAGAGCCTGATTCACCCAGAAGACCATGCTTGATGCAAGATGGCTAGATTCTTTGAATTGACTGCTCTAAGACTAGCGTAAAATAGAATACATCCCCCTAAAGGGGGGCTCCATCTCTCTCGACACAATCAAATATGGAACATAGGTGGGCGCGACGTCGTAAGACGCAGAGGTGCACTGGAATGGTAAAGATGCCACGTAAAGTAATGCGATACAGCCCCTCGGCTGGAAAGCATACAGAGCACACTGTTGAGAGAGTCAAAAAGCGACGCGCTTCTGAATTAAAATGGGGTCAGAGAAGGTTCCGTAAGGTGACTTCCGGATACAGAGGATTCCCTCGACCAAAACCCTCAGGTGACAAGCCGACCAAGCGAGTAAACCTACTATATCGTTGCTCGGAGACTGGCAAGGCTCACCAGCCAGCAGCACAGCGTGCAAAGAAATTCGAACTTGTGGAGAGATGATTTCATGGGAGATGCAAAGTTTCTACGAGTAACCTGCCGAGACTGCGGTCATGAGGCTATTATTTTCGAAAGGGCGTCAACCCAGATTCCCTGCTCGGTATGTGGAGCCACACTGGCTCGCCCAGCAGGTGGTAAAGCAGAGCTTGTTGGAAGCACAATAACAGACGTCCTAGAGTGAAGGGGACTGTCTGTGGATGAGTGATGCTGACGATTTTTGGCCTGAAGAAGGCGAATTATTGGTTTGCACAGTCAGCAATGTAAGAGAAAACGGTGCTTACCTACGTCTAGACGGCTATGGGTCAAGAGAAGGTTTCGTTTTCGTAGGTGAGGTGGCTTCTGGCTGGGTCAAAAATATCCGTAATCACATACGAGTTGGTCAGAGAGTTGTTGCTAAAGTAATCAAAGTAAAGAAAAATCGTGAACGCGTTGACCTTTCAATAAAGAGTGTTTCAGAAGAACGCCGTAGAGACACTTTGCAATCCTGGAAAAATGAACAGCGAGCCAACCAAATTATGTCTGTCGTTGCAGAAAGAACAGGGTGGGATGAAGCAAAGACTTCCGATATTTCAGATGAAATGACGGAAATTTTTGGTACACTTTATGGCGCTTTAGAAGAATGTGCTATTTCTGAGACCGCGTTATCCGACAACGGATTCTCAGGAGATTGGATGGCAACCGTCGTGGAATTGGCCATCGAGAACATTATCCCACCTTTCGTTGAGATTAGAGGGATATTCAATATTGAAGTATGGGGGCCGGAAGGAGTTCATGCCATAAAGAGCGCATTAATCTCCGCTGAGAAAGTTTCTGAGGGAGAAGAAGAAGTCAGTTTAACCTGTCATTATGACGGTGCTCCTGAATACAGAGTTGACATTCGCGCGCCAGATTACGACACTGCCGAGAGAATGTGGGAAGAAGCTCAGAAAGCCGCAGTGGAATCTCTTGCTTCGGTTGACGGCTCAATCGATATAGAACGCATGTAAAGTCGCCCTTTGTATGCTACAACTTCAAAGACCTCTGAAAGTGGCTATGCCCCTGAGGATTAGGGATGGCTCGGACGAGATTGCAACGGTGCACTGTGTGTGGAGAATACGGACTTACTGAAGAATGCAAGAAATGTGGCGGAAAGATGGCTTCTGCCGCACCCCTGAAATTCTCTCCTCAAGATGCCCAAGGGGCACGTAGGAGACAGCGTCAGGACGCTGGAAGCGACAAATGGATCGAATCATTACCAACCCCGAGGAAGGAGGAAGATGAATGAATAGAACAAGGATTCATTGGTTAATTGGGGATTGCTTACCAGACCACGTAGCATTGTTAGAGGCGGTGCCAGGGGTGGGCAATGTCGGAAAGTTGATTGTTGACGCTCTAATTGAAAAGCATCCTTCCACCCTTATTGCTAGAATTTTACATCCAGATATGCCACCTCATTCTACCATGGATGACGAAGGTTTGCTAACTCCTCCCTCAATGCTTGTTCACCGGGTAATGTTACCTGACGGCAGATATGTAGTAACTGTTGGAGGGGATTTACAACCAATGACTGCAGCTGGACAATACGAAGTTGCCGAAGCAATTCTAGAGATGGCAAACCCTACTCCACAACTTTTGGTTCTAGCAGGTCTTGCATCAGAAGTTGATAAAAATGCTATTCATGTGATCTGTTCAGATACAAAGGTTCGAAGAAATTTACAAGCAAATGACATAGAAGTCAGCGATTCACAACCGGAGGCAGGGATGATTGGTGTCGCAGGTCTTTTGGTATCCTTATCACCGGTTCATCAAATTCCCGCAATAGCACTGGTGGCTGATACAGTTGGTGCTTCTGCAGATGTAATTGCGGCGGATAGGCTTGCTAAATGGATTGAAGAAGCACTCGAGTTACCTCTTGCACTTGACATAGACACAACCAAGGAAACGGCAAAGAAATTACTGGCGAGTGTTGAGGTAAGCGGTTCAATCGAAGATCATCTCGGAATGTCTGCAGAAGCAGATGATTTCTACGTCTGAATGGTGAAGTAAATGCGTGCACTGCTAGGAAGTGGCGGAATAGGCACGGATGAACGAAGAACATTGTACCGTGACTTAATGTCAGAAAATTTTACTGATTGTGAAAGAGTTGTATTTATTCCATTTGCATCTAATGATTACGACGGATACACGCAAAGGATGCAAGAATTTGCGGGGCAATCTGGATACGAGCTAGTAGGCTTGCATGAATTTGAACACCCACTAGCCGCCATTGAGGCAATGGATGGAATCTACGTTGGCGGAGGAAACACCTGGTTACTTGTCAGAGCACTACATGAAAGAGGTCTTATTGAACCAATTAGAGAAGCAGTATTGCATAGAGGAGTGCCCTATGCTGGAGTTAGTGCAGGTGCAAATGTGGCTTGCCCAAGCATGCAGACAACCAATGATATGGCCGTTACAATGGTTCCTTCATTCGAGACTTTTGGCATTGTTCCATTCCAGATTAATCCTCACTATCACCCAGGAGGAATTTGGTATAGGGAGAGTGAAGGTGGAGAATTTCAGCAACACTTTGGAGAAACCCGTGCAAGAAGAGTCAGTGAATACCACCAAACCAACAATACCCCTGTCATTGGTTTGTATGAGGGGTCTTTCCTTAGATGCAGAAATGATTCGTATGAACTGCTTGGAAACAAGGCTGACGTAATGCGGAAAAATGAGGAAATAGTCACACAAGAGCCAGGAACTATCCTTCGCGGAAACTTAACCGCCACTTGATACTACAATTAGTTCGATTTCAATATCATCGGTAATCGTTGATGAATGGGGAACAATGGTTTCACCCAGTACGGCGAGTACAGTTGAACTTGCAATGTCAAGACTCTCCAATACTTCGGCGATTTTTATTGGTTCTTCACTCTCAACAATGCTGGAGCCACCATCTTCGTGGTTCACCGTGATACGCATCAACCTAAGGGAGCCTAGTCAGACTTATGACCAAATCGCAGGTGGCGG
>PANM01000008.1 GCA_002708385.1 Methanobacteriota archaeon
ATTGTGATGGGTCCCCGGACGACCGAGAACGGAAGAGACCGGAATGACTTACGGGACAACCCCACAGTCCAACAGACGTCCCGGGGTGGGTCAGGTGCCGGAGCATTGCGATGAAGGTCACCGTTACGCCCCGGGGCACACATTTTTCCAAAGGCCTCAATACTACAAACTCTAGGTGATAAACGATGCACTCACTAGGATTGGTTGGCGGCACATTCGACCGCTTCCATGCAGGGCATCGAGCACTGATTGATTACGGCCTGTCAAAATGTCAAAGGCTTGAGGTATGGTTAACCAACGATCAAATTGCACAGGCAAAAGACTCTCGAATTGAATCATGGTCTGCAAGGTCACAAAAATTATTACAATCAATAAGTGAAGATCCCTCTCGAATTTTTATTAATATTTTAGAAGACGAAGATGGGCCTGCACCTTGGCATGAGAAAGCTTCAGCAATATTATGTACACCAGAAACGGTAGTAGGTTGCCAGCGAATTAATCACATGCGTGAGAGTAATGGCTTAAAGACTCTTGAAATTCTAAAGGTCGAGCATGTCATTGGTGATGATGGTAAACCAATTTCCAGTTCTAGAATCCGCCAAGGTAAGATCGACAAAGAAGGCCAATCTTACCTTCCAGAGGATATAGGGAAAGCTAATTTAATCTTGACAAAAGAAGTAGAATCCAATCTAAAAGATCCATTTGGTCGGTTGTTTGAGGGGCCAGAGGATGATACGAGTGTGGCAATACGCGCGATTCTCGAAGAAACCTTTGGTAGCCACGGCCCAATTATCGCAGTTGGAGATGTTACTGTCAAAGCCCTGCAAGATTTGGGTAGCCCTGCTGATATTGCATTAATTGATGGTAAGACCAAGAGACAAGAGTGGCTATTTGCCTCAAAGATAGATCATACGATATATGACACTAAACGTTCTTGTATAAATCCACCAGGACAACTTAGTATTGATTTATTTGAGGCTTGTAATAAGGCGATTAGTAATTGGAATGAAGGCAAAAGAACCTGCATAATCGAAGTTGAAGGTGAAGAAGACTTAGCTCCTTTGCTGCTCCATCCCTTGGCACCGTTAGGTGCGGTAGTTCTCTATGGTCAGCCAAACCGCGGAGTTGTACTTCGATGGACTGGCTTTGATTCAAAATCACGCTGCAGAGATTTATTGAACGAAATGCAAAGAGCCTGAAGTGGCTTCAAGATTCCGCCTTATCTAACAAATTAAACCCGAACCCAAACCAGAAAGGTATTGCACTAACCGCAAAGACACCTGGGTCAACCCAAGTATTGTTTTGAACAGACCAAGTTAGATAGAAAATTATTGCAATAACCATCATCCAATCTGCAACTGTCTTTCGGATTCCTGCTTCACCTGAAAATAGGCCAGACATACATTCTGGTAGGCCTTTGATAGCAGAAATAGTACCACCTTCGAGAGCCTTGTTCATTCCTAGATGTCCAAGAGCAACCAAGATAATTCCTAGCATCCCGAAGACAATATCATCAACCAGGACTGAAATTCCATCATGGTTAGTATTGATATCTCCAAGTGTACCATTACTCAGGAATCCAAGCCATAATACTTTCAGGCCCCCATCCCCATCTGAATATGCCCCAACTACGAGGTTGACGATTGTCAGAAATAGAACCCATCCTCCTAGTAATAGCATAACAGTCGAAGCGGTTCTACTCGGGCGGGTAAGCGCCGAGTACCAATCGTTGTCAGCGAGCGACATCGAATCGGCCGACCTAAGAACTTGGTTTAACCCTTGAGGCCCTTAACGGCCTCAATTTTTCTAGTAAATTACTTCTATAAATTCATCAAACGATGGATATTTTACAAATGGCTCTGCAATCGGTAGCGACAACGAGCCGCTTCTGCAATTAGTGGATCTGCATCGCTCATAGTGGTTATTGCATCGATTGTCTTTGGGATTGCAGAGTTGACCTGCTTACTTCTACCACCTCTTCCTTTACTGACATTTCGAGCCATAATCATTCCAAGTGTATCAAGTTCATTCAGAAGTGTTGAGATTCTTCTTGGGGTTAATGGCTCCACATTTACATTCAAACAAGCATCTGAGTATGTTCTGTATACTTCTCCAGTTGAAATATTTCTAAGGCCATTATCTTCGTTAATTCGAATTGAGAATAGAACTAATTTTTGATGCAGAGGTAGAGTTTGCAACACCGGAGTAACTTGATCATGTTCCAATTGAGATTGTGCAAGTCTGACATGTCTTGGGTCGACTTTTGTCTGTGAACGTTGTTCGGCTTTCTGGACTGAAATACGTAGAAGATCCAATGCTCGTCGAGCATCTCCGTGTTCTTGAGCTGCTAAAGCGGCACAAAGTTGGACTACTCCTTGATCAAGCACATCCTCGCGAAGTCCGGTCTTGGCTCTCTCAGTGAGGATATCAGAAATTTCTGAAGCGCCATATGGGTGGAAAATCAAATCTTCTTGGCCAAGCCTGCCAGACACCCTGGGGTCTAATAATTGAGTAAAGTGCAAGTCATTACTAATTCCAATAATGCAACACCTCGAGCGTTGAAGAATTGTGTTCAAACTAGTTAGGTTGTAGAGGAGGTTATCCCCTGCTCTTTCAACAAGATTGTCAATTTCATCTAGTACGATTATGTGCACCCCTCCAGCACGATCCATCCTTTCTACTAAATTTTCTAGAACTCGGTCCGTGGGCCAGCCGGTGAAGGGGATTGGAACGTCTCCTCTCTCAGCTAATTTACTTGCCAAAGTCTGAACGACTCGATAACGGGTATCCACATGTCTACAATTAATCTCGTAGGTACGAACAGGTTGCCCCATTTCCTTTCCCTTTTCTCTTAATTGCCCTAGGACAAATCTAGTAACGACAGTCTTCCCAGACCCAGGAACCCCGTATAGCAACATGTTGGACGGAATGTGTCCATTGAGTGCATCAACGAGATTCCTAACTAGAGCCTCAACTTCTCTGTCACGGTGAGGTAAGGTTGTAGGCTCGAAGGCGTGGTCGAAAGCCTTCCTATCGAGGAAGAGGGAATCCTGTCCCAAAATCTTCTCGAAAATATTTCCGTCCATTTTTTAACACACAACCACTAGTCAATCCAAGTCTACCAACTTATCCTATGTCAGGAGTCATCGGAAGCAAACGCGGATTCTAGACGAGGGCGTTACAGGTAATGAAAGTTGCCGGACCTGTGGTAATGAATTGCCTCATTTTGTAAGTCTATGATATGAGTATTTTTTTTCAAATTCTATAGTCCGCTCGGTACAAAATAACAGTTCAGTCAGTCATTTTTTTCATTGACCCACATCTTGGTTTACTTTTCTCACTATTTGATTTGTAGATTTAGAGACTATTTTTCCCAAAGTAGCCAATTCATATATCCAAGTAGAGCATTATTTTACCATAAGTTAGGTTATACTTATTATCAATAAATTTGTAATCGTATGTTGCCATATTTATAGAAGTTATTTTTCATGTGTTTTTTTTAACATGAATTCTGCTCCATTATTGGCTATAATCAATTCATCACCGTCTTCTAATTGAATAATACCTTCATTGAGTTCCGGTGATTGAAAACCTCCTTTATGACCAATCGCATCAGCAAAATTATGTGTTACCAGAATTGTTGCGTCGGGGTATCTTTCAGATAGGGCATTGACTTGGCTTGGGTTATGGTGATTAGGGCTTTCAACAAAATCAGGAACGCCCATTTCAATCAAAATTACATCGACCTCAGAGGCTCTAGTTTCAATTTCCAGACAAGGTCCAGAGTCCCCACAATGCAATAATTTGAATCCACTCTCGTGAGTCAACATATACCCATGCGGGTCAGTTTCGGGAGTATGTACGACTCGGAATCTTTCGTAACTCCATTCCGAATTTTGTAATTCTCCAGATTCTTCTTCTAGCCAATTAATATCATCGTTTAGAACTTCATTCAAGCTTCCAGGAAACCCAACATGACTCAGGTTCGAGAGAATCTCTTTCCCCTTAGGTCTTAGGTAGACATTAAGAGATTTTTCAGCGTTCGAAACTACCGTTCTTTCTAAGATGAAGAATGGAAACCCGAACATATGATCTGCATGCCAATGTGTAAACAATAGGTGGTCAATCTTGTCGCTTGATACTCCTACTTTTCGCAATTGAGGTAGTAATGTTGGTGGGGCATCGACCAATATATTTCCATCGATTAATACTAGGGCGTGCATTCTTCCATAAGGTGAAAATGCGTTTCCGGTGCCCAGGAACTGTACACGAGGCATGACTCTCCATGTGGCGTCTATGACTTGAGCCATTCGGGTCGCAACGCCCGCTACGCGGGCGAACCTTATCCCCTTTGTTTGATAAACGGCCTTTGGTTCGCAAGTACCCTGGTGAGTACTATGTCTGACTGGAGTGCAAAAAATCCGTATGCCTCTAAATTAACTGAGAACTTCGTCCTCAATGGTGAAGGTTCCAGAAAGGAAACACGCCATATTGTCTTTGATTTAGGAGATTCTGGCCTTGATTACAAGGCTGGCGATGCCCTTGGTGTAATACCGAGATGTCCGACAGAATTAGTAGACGAATTGTTGTCTTCTGCCAACTTCAGCGGAGATGAGATGGTCGAGACCCATCTTGGAGAGGCTACACTCAGAGATGCCTTGACTGACCATCTAGAGATTCATCGAATTTCGAAGAAGTGGATACAAAATCTAGGTAATAGAATAGGCGGAGAAGCACCGGTGGAAATACGAATTTCCAGGAGACATAGAGTCTCCACAGACGATGGCTCGCTTGTACTAGATTGGACTGGATCAGGAGAAGGAGAAGACGTCCCTGAAGGTTACCAAGAAATTGGTGCTGCTTGTGATCCCGCCGAAGCTCTATGGAGAGATCTGACCACTAATGCAGATTCGATGGAAGATTATATCTGGTCTCGAGATTACATCGATGCTCTGAATGACTTTGGTCATATCGGATTTACTGCGCAACAATTAGTAGATGGTATGGATAGGCTGAAGCCTCGTCTTTACTCCATAGCTAGCAGTCCTGAGCACGAACCAGGAACTGTACATTTGACAGTTGGAATTGTAAGATACTCTCATCATGATAGAGATCGAACAGGTTTGTGTACAGGTTTCCTTGCTGACCGATGTGGAGTAGATGAAACTGAAATTGGCGTTTTTATGTCGCCAACTCGATCATTCATTTTACCCCAAGATGGAAATACAGACTGTATAATGGTCGGGCCTGGAACTGGAATTGCTCCTTTCCGCGCATATCTGCAGCAGCGAGACATAAACGGTGACGAGGGAAGAAATTGGCTTTTCTTCGGTGACTGGACAGAAGACGGAGAATACTACTATCGTGATGAAATGGAAGACTGGAAAGAGCGAGGAGTTCTAGATCGCCACGATCTCGCTTGGAGCCGAGATGGGGCTGAGAAAGTGTATGTGCAACATTTGATGGCAAAGCACGGTGAAGAAATCTGGAATTGGATTGATGCTGGTGCCTATTTCTACATCTGTGGAGACAAGAATTACATGGCAAAAGATGTGCATTCAACACTAATCGATATATGTGCTGAACATGGTAATAT
The DNA here is from genome assembly GCA_002708385.1 of Methanobacteriota archaeon. Taxonomy (GTDB): domain Archaea; phylum Thermoplasmatota; class Poseidoniia; order Poseidoniales; family Thalassarchaeaceae; genus MGIIb-O1. The sequence goes on from PANM01000008.1 coordinate 5,597, forward strand.
GACTGCGGAAGAGGCAAAGGAATTTGTTGAAGTTGGAATGATGAAAACTGACAAGAGATATTTGCGAGACGTCTATTGATTGGCAGTTTTTGCTCTTTTGGACCGCCTACGGCGGTCGCCGAACTCTACATAGGATTCAACCTACAGCGAGGATTGATGTTCCGTAGGGTGCTGATTGCCAATCGAGGCGAGATAGCCTTGCGAATATTGCGTTCATTGAGAACATTAGGGATCGAGGCGGTAATGATTCATGGTCGTGAAGATAGACTCACAACACCTGTTCGTCTTGCCGATGAAGCGATTCATATTGCTCGAGATGACCCATTAGCATCCTACCTAGACATAGAGGCGATTGTATCTGCGGCCAAAGAGGTAGGAGCTGACGCAGTACACCCAGGATATGGTTTCCTTGCAGAAAATCCGATTTTTGCGGAACGGCTCGCAGAAGAAGGAATTACCTTTATCGGCCCAAGCCCGCAAGTATTGCGGGTATTAGGCGACAAGATTACCGCTAGAGAAACTATGTCCAAGGCCGGCTTACCAATTGCTAAAGGTTCTCCTGGGCCAGTTTCGGATTCAACGGAAGCCGCTGCAATTGCTGATGATATCGGCTTCCCGGTAATCATCAAGGCGGCCGCTGGTGGTGGTGGAATCGGTATGCAAGTTGTAGATTCAGCTGATGAATTCGAATCTGCACTGAATCTATGTCAAGGCCGAGCCCTCTCCGCCTTCGGTGATGATAGAGTATTTCTTGAGAAATTCATCGAAGGCGCTCAACATGTAGAATTTCAAGTTCTTGGAGACGGTGAAGAAGCTATCCATTTTGGCGAGAGATTCTGTTCGATTCAACGCCGTCACCAAAAAATCTTGGAAGAAGGTCCCTGGCTTTCTGAAGAAGTTAGAGCCGATATAGGCGCACGAGTTGTAGCAGGAGCCAAGGCTGTCAGTTACAAGGGACTAGCAACTTTCGAATTCCTCAGGGATTCTCATGGGGAGTTCTACTTCCTCGAAGTTAACCCTCGAGTTCAGGTAGAGCATACGGTTACGGAGATGATTACGGGACACGACCTAGTATCTCTTGGAATTAGAGTGGCCTCTGGGGAAAGTCTTCCATTTTCACAAGAAGAAATTCAGATATCAGGGCATGCAATTCAAGCTCGACTCAATGCCGAAGATCCGAGAACGTTGGAACCATCTCCCGGTCGACTTTGGGAATGCCATTGGCCCGCAGGTCCGGGTGTTAGGGTGGATACACATGCTCACACAGGATATGATATGCCTCCATCTTTCGACTCTTTACTGGCTAAACTGATCGTTTGGGGAAGTGATAGGCATGAGGCAATTAGAAGGCTTGATGCTGCCCTAAAGGAAACTATGATCTTAGGAGTTGAAACACTCATTCCTTTGCATAGAGCGATACTTTCAGAAGAAGACTTCCGAAACAGAGATGTTACAATCAGGTATCTTGAGGAACATCCGAACTTACTAAATTGAGGTGACTAGATATGGACATAGTTATCGTTGGTTCTATAGGATATGATGACATCCAAACCCCTGAAGCCAGCGGTTCAGATCTTTTGGGAGGGGCTGCTGTATACTCAGGACTTGCAGCCTCTTTTCACCTAAGAACAATGAATGAAGAACCCACTAAGGTGGGTTTGCTTGGGGTTGTTGGCGATGATTTTGCAATTTATGACCAGATGATTTTAGAGAATGCGGGGTTAAATTTGGCAGGAGTAGTTCGCATAGAGGGAGATACTTTTCGATGGGCAGGAAAGTATGAGGGGGCTATGGAATCTGTAGAAACATTAGCAACCGAAGTGAATGTATTAGGAGATTTTAAACCGGTTTTACCAGAAGTTTGGGATAATCCCCAGGTATTGTTCTGTGCAAGTACTCACCCTGCATCTCAGCTTGCTGTTTTAGATCAATGCCCAGGGGCTCAATTAACAGTCTTGGACACTTTCATGTTGTGGATTGAAACTGAATTTGAGACACTTAGTGAGGCAATGAGGAAAGTCGATGTAGTGGTGATAAACGAACAAGAGGTTTGTTCTATTGCAGGTGATGAAATTCTACCACGGGCTATGAAATCAATAATCTCCGGCGAAGCCTTACATGGTGGTTCGGGCGCAGGTCCCGGTCCTCGTTGTTTAATTGCAAAAAGGGGGAGTGGAGGTGTTCTAGCCATGCTTCCATTTGGTACTCTAGCAATGCCCGCTTATCCTACTTCTGAGATAATTGACCCAACCGGATGTGGTGATTCTTTTGCTGGGTCATTTTTGGCTTACCTCGCTGGAAGGCCCGGAGTATTGACTGATATTGAAGCGATTAGGAATGCTCTGGTTCATGCTACAGTCACCTCATCCTTTACCTTAGAAGGAATAGGCATCTCCGGAATCTCTTCTATCGATCGTGGCTCATATCATGCAAGAGTAGATCGATATCGAAGAATCGCTGGAATCAAGTGAAATAATTCACTTTAATTGACGAATTCCCGGCAATCTTGCATCGCCTTTCTGAGTTGTTGGTCGTAGTTGAGAAAATCGCAATCCTTCACTTTGAGATTTTCTCGTTGTTTCTCTTTCTTCCCCGGTGGCGACTCTAGAAACTACATCATCGAGGGCATCTCTAGCCGAGGATGGTCCAGCAATTATCATGCCCTCTTTGGCTCTACTTACAACATCCGCCTGGTGATCTTGATCAGAGCGTAATCTCAGTAATTGACTTGTTCTAAATCGATTCACTTCTCCCTGACTTCTGCCGTCTTCATCTCCATAAACATCGGCGTATTCCTTTCTAGGCTGAGTTGGATATAGTAGTGAAGCTAACCAATTTTGTTTCTTTGGACTTCCAACAGAACTTCTAACCCTGCCGCTAGTCATACTGTTTGCCAACTTTGACACTGCAGGGAACTCTTCACCAAAATTTTCTGGTTCTGTGGTTGGTGCTGATAATATTCGTTTTTCATTTTCGCTTTGCCAAGCGGAACGAGCCTTTGCCGTCTTTACTAAACCGGGTATACATTCTTCACGAACCGCAGATTCAGTTGGGGTTGGAAGGGTTCTACCTGCTTCGCTGAAGGGCTGAGAAGTTCCATGTTTTGATTGAGCAGAGCGAATCATTTCCGAACTAGATAATGGTCTATTTGGAGTAGATATAGTTGTAGGCGAATAGGTTGTCGAAGCATGGGTTCCAGCCAATTCATTTTGGTTAGTATAATGCCCTCTGTTAATCTCATTGAAGTCCAATTTTGATTCCGGTTCAGAGTAAACGGTAGAGATTGCAGTTGTGGTTGGCGAGTCAATATCAAACATTCCACCTTCTCCAAACATATCAAAGGACTCGAGTGCATCAGATACTGCCTCTCCGATTCTATCTTCTTGAGAATTTCTAGATTCCTTCTCACGGTACCAATCGGGAGATTCTTGACGCCCCCACGCTCTCTCATACGCTGATGGAGTCTCTATTGAGTTGGTGGACTGAGTAGATTCGAATGATGGTATGATAGCGGGTTCTATAGCCTCGAGTGAAGCGAAAATCCCTCCTTCTTGAGGTACTGTATCTCCAAAGCGGCTCACAGGTGGGGTCGAACTCAAGGGAGTTTTTACAGTCATTTCTTGGTGGCCCAACGACGCAGTAATAGGTTCTGATTGATAACTTGAAGGCTCGAAATTTTCCATATCCTGAGGAGCAGCAATCAATGCCTTTGGCTGATTTTCCGCCAATATTTTCTCTCTTTCTAGTTCCAATTCTCTAAGTCCCGCTTTTGCCTCTTCTATAGAACAGCCATGCATCACTCTATCCACCATCATGCATAACCGAAGTAATTCGGATTGGGTTCCAGTAACGAGATGTTTGTCTCCAGCATTTGTCTCAATTGAAAGAACGGGAGTTTTCATTGTAAAATATCCCAACATCGAGAGCCCACCTGTTGCAGCTATGGCTAAACCAAGTGGAGGAGTAATTATCGTAGCCCCTACCCATACCCCCACTGCTCCAATTGTAAGGAAGCTATTTGGTAGTCTTGCAACATTGATATTTCTCAGGGTCGAGATATTTGAGAGGTTGACCCTTATGCCATATCCCGTATAGTCTTCAAATGTCAACTGCCTCTCAGTGAGGATTCCGCAAAATCTCCCACTTATGCCGACCAGATTTAGGTTATCGAATAGCTCCGACTCTCCTTCATCCAGTCGGGCATTACGCCCGGCTGAGTACATCCCATTTGTCCGAGCGCCTCTTCGAGACTATAACTGCTCGGGCAGGTGACTAGCATTTCGTCCCTCTTCTACGTGCAAATTAGAAGAGCCAAACGGTTGGTTTTTGAATTCAAAATCAGTCGATTAGGATATTGATATTGATTCTACCCTTCCAATAATTCTCATTGGAGATGCGTCTAATTGTGTGATTAAAATTCGAGGTGACCCTTCATTTCTAATCCACAGAGGAGTTTCCCATTCGACCGAATAACTCTCTGCATCTACTCCGGTTATTCTACCTACAACAAATTGTAAATCCACCGCTGCATGAATTACATCTTCAACAGAAAGGTCTCTCTTTTGGAAGGGTGATTTATCAATTTTGATTATTGATTTTTCATGTCGTATTAAAGCCTTAGATTCAGTATGAGTAATCATACATCCTCGGTGTAATGCTTCCTCTCTTAGATTCCTCAAAGCGACTCCAACTCGGTCGCCTTCGATAGCTGTATCAACATCATCATCCATGACTTGTAATGATCTAACTACTCCTTCCTCATTTGCTGGTAGAATGACAACATCATCATGCTTGTTGATCGAACCTGATTGTACATATCCAATGGCGACTAATCCGACTCCTTTGACATTGAAATGTTGATCAATTGGTAATACTAAACTAGCCGAAGAATGAAATGAATCTGAAGTATCCAGATGAGAGTAAATTTCTTCTCTTAAATCGTGTAAATCTGGGATACTTTCGTAAAGGTTCCAATTATCTAGACCCGCTTGAGATAGAATCATTTTGACTTGTTGAGAATCAACCCAATCTCCTTCTTTTGGATTGATTATTGCCAGCCCTCGTTCAATCCCAGCAGAGCCGAAAGAGACTAGAATTTCACCAATAGAAGCATCAACTTTGGAAATTTCAACAATTCCCATTTCTGCAACGTTTAGAACTGAAAGAAGAGGTCTGATTCTCTCAGGGTGCCTAAGTGGCCTCAAAAGAGATATAACACAGGTTTCTCCATTTCTCTGTTCCTTGTAGACATATGATTCAATGTCTCTAACATCGTTAGACTTTGCCAGAGATTTTGCGAGGTCTTCGCTGCCGACAAAGGCTACATTTAGTACTGGCATGAGGAACGCGGAGAGCGATTTACTCATCAATGGTCCGATTAATGGGGGAGGGGAAGTTTTCAAAAGAAACGAGCGTTTTGATGAAACTATGTCAGAGGATGCTGATGAGAGACCTCCGGTGATTAAATTACAAAATGAAACTAAGGATAGAAGTTTAGGAAGTTTAGCACATATTTTGGGCCCATTAGTTGGATTCCTTGCACCGGTTCTAATTTATGCGACTTACAATGGCGATGATGAATTTCTAAAATCACATTTAAGAGAAGCAACCAATGCTTCGCTAACCTTCCTAATTGCAGCTATTATTCACAGTTTTTTGTTTGTAATATTAATTGGCTGTCTCACGTTCCCTGCTCATTGGTTGATGTACATTATTTGGGCAATTAATGCAAACTCTGCTCTCAATGCAGGTCAAGAGTACAATTATCCGCTTACCATTAGATTTATTTCCTAATCAACGCATTGCATCTCTAGCTCTTTGTGCTGAATTCCAGAGTTCTTTCTGCTCTTCAGATGTTGGATTAAACTGTGGCACCTCTACTGGTCGCATTGAATCATCTATCGCAACCATGAAGAAGAACCCTGAACAAATTTCTTCAGGATCCCAATTCGAACGTGTCATTCTGCAAGACCGTACCAAAACTCCGACGGTTCTTCGACTAGTCCAAACAACTGTCGCGATAGTTCTGATTACATCACCTTGGTAAGCCGGGCGTTTGAATTTCAGAGCATCAACAGATACAGTTACGAATTCGTTGTGTGCAAATTGGCTAGCTGCCATCCCTGCTGCAGTGTCCATTATTGACATCAATCGGCCTCCAAACAGGGTGTCGAGCGCATTTGTATCCCCTGGAAACACTTCGTTCAATAGCACAACGGGTTCGGAGGAGCGCGGTTCAGACATCTCTCTCACTATACTCCGGGCACTCACCCTCCTTGAATCCCACCACATAAAATCAGGTTGATGAAGGGATTATTCAACCGTTGAAGTCAAGCCCTACCGTGGGTTCGGCAATATGTGAGCGTAACCAAGTTGGTCTGGAACCTGGTGGTTTATGAAGACCCAAACGGTGGTAAAATTTGCCTTTGGCCACATCTTCCTTGTGTTAGGATGCCCCCCTATCTTAGAACAAGAGAGCATTGGGATGGACTGGCTCTTTTGGCTTCCGAGGAAGAAATAAGTGGGTGGCCACAAGAAGAAAAAGAAGACCAGGATAGTCCAGGTGTGCATGTTTCTGCAGCCCTAGCATCGGGCACAGTTCTCGGAAGACTTCTAGAAGATCTCACAATTTACGAGATAGATGGACCAAGCATCCCTGATCCCGAACCTATGCGTTTACTTCATCACGCAAAAAATGCTAGAGGAGGAATTCCTGTTTTTGCCCTTGAACCCTCAATGGAGGATGAGCCCTGGGTTGATTGGATGACTCAAGCAGCAGATGAACAAGTAACAATTAGCTCACTTATTTCAAGCATAACAATAGGTAGACGTTGGAAGAAGTTACGTAGCCAAAATGTAAGTCGGGTGGATTCCGCTAAGGGAGTTGATACTGAGCTTGGTGCCGCCGCGGCCTCTTGTGCAACGTGGTGGCAAGAAGAAAATAAGGGCCTGAGTGCTAATTTAATTGAGACTCGGTCATCGCGGATGGTTGCTAGAATGAGAGGCGCTTTAGAAAACCTCAGAGAGAGTAGAGTTGATGAAACGGATGCCACAGGACCAAATCTGCTGGTTCCCGTTCACCAACCAAGAATGCCTTCTTTACTGAAGGCCCTCGAGGATTGTCCGGATGCAGAATCGATGACGATGATGGAACAACAGGAGGATTAGTTTTGGAAGAAGATACCAGAATCAAAGTAAATGTTGAGACACAGACATTTCGATTTATTCCAGGCAATCCAATTAATCATGATGATGCGGTTAAACTTGTCAAGGGAATAAAGTCAGGCCCATGGGTAGTAATTAGCCACAAGGAACCCAGAGCGACCTTCGTCATTGAGGAATCAGGTAGCGTTTTAGTCCATGGAATTGCAAGATTAGAAGTTGCTCGTTTAGTAATGCAAGAACTTCTCCTTAGCCTCGGAATGTCGGAAGACGGATTGCACTCAGAAGTAGGGGATATGTTAGTCAGTTTCTCATTTGGCCGAGCGGTGATGCTTGATCTTGCAGCTACACGCTTTACTGATATTAACAAGGATGAGAGAGTTGGTTGTATTCGAGTCGATGCAAATCGACATAATTGTAGTCTATTAGTATTCAATAATGGCCATGGAGTAGTAATCGGGCAATCTTCTAAACGGGTTGCAGAAATGGCAGTTCGTTATTGGGCCGCAGAATTAGATGAGGAAGGCGCATTGGCATGACTTTCATTGTCGACGGACGCTGGCAAGGTCCAGTAGTCGACCAACACATTCATCTTGATACTTCCAATCGATATTTATCGGCGATAGAGGAATTCGTGAGGAAGGGAGGAACGGGGATAGTTCTCGTTCACAAACCAAATTTTTCTGGAAAACTTCCTATTGACAAAGACGGCTATCGACAAGCGTATTCTGAGACTATTTCGATGGCCGAAGAGGTCCGGAATAAATTTGCCATAAAGGTAGCATTGGCACTAGGACCACATCCGGTAGTCTGGGAGAAACAAATATCTGATTTAGGTATAGAAAAAAGTACTGAACTACATCTAGATTCGATTGACCTCGCTCTAGATCTAATTGAACAAGGAAAGGCGCACTGCCTCGGTGAGGTCGGAAGGCCACATTACCAAGTAAATGAACAAACTTGGCGCCATTCTAATGAAAATCTAACTCAGATAATGGCTGAGGCAGCGTCCGCGAAAGTTCCTATCCAATTGCATGTTGAAGATGCAGGTGCCCAGACTTACTCTGAATTATCACAAATGGCAATCAAAGCGGGTCTTCCTCTTGAGAAGGCGATTAGACACTATGCACCTGCAAATGTTTCTAGTGAATTCACACATGGTTTATCCTGCACAGTAAGTGTTGGTAGAGGGAGTATTCAGGGAATAATGTCAAGCCATACAAATGCATCAGCTCCATGGGGTATGGAAACTGATTTCCTAGATGACCCTCGAAGGCCTGGTGCTGTTCTTGGACCGAAAACAATTCCCAAAAGAACCAATGAATTATGCTCTTCCTTATTAGCTGAATATAGTCCAGATGAAGTAGAAAATCTTCTCCTAAAAATCCATTCAGAATGGCCAAGTAAATTATATGGGTTGGAATTTTAATTCCAATCAAATGGAGATTTTAGTTTAGGCGTGAAGGTAAAAACCCCCCCAATTACAAATAAAACCAAGGATCCAAAGAATAGTTGAAGATCACCCCAAGGTAGATTGTAACCTATTACTTCACAGACCATCTTCCAAAGTGGAACATTGATTGGTAAAAAGATGAATAACATCGCTACACCGAACCTCTGCCTTAGAAGCATAAGCAGCCGAAACGTCTTTCCTTTTTGAAATCCNGCGACCTCTGACGCTTAGTTAGCACACCGAATCGGTCAAAGANTAGTCCTCATTCGGCGGGTTGCGCGTTCGTGGTGTAGGGGTAGCACAAGAGGTTTCCAACCTCTTTGCCCGGGTTCAAATCCCGGCGAGCGCACCAACAAATTCTGATCAACACCGTGCAGACCGTAGGTCTGCACGATAGTGAAGTATTCATAGGCCAAGGATAGGGGGCTAATTCAATGACAAAGGCGATGGCCGCGGGAATTGCCCGAGATTCCTCCGATACAGAGGACCAGGTGCAGATTGTCGGTCGTCAAATCTGGAAAATAGTTCCTTATGTAACAAAATATTGGCAGAGGGCTACAGGCGGTTTAATAGCAAATATGGGCGCTCGCGCTTTTGATCTAATCCCATTTATTGCGATTGGAATGGCTGCCGATTATTACAACCCTGATAATCCTCAATTTACTAATAACCAGATTGAGAGTTTTGTGTCTTCAGATTTGTTACCTGAAATTGGACCGATAGGTTCTGCGGAGATAGGTTTCGGCCTTCTTATTCTTCTTTCATTCACTGCATTGGCAATTTTTCAAGGACTGAGTAACCAACTATGGCAATCGGTTGCTTACAAGGCTCAACACGATATTAGAATGGATGCCACAAAATCACTTATGGAAATGGAAGCTTCATATTTTGAGACTAGACAAACTGGTAATTTGATGTCTGTCTTATCTGCGGATGTAGCTCAACTTGAGGATATAATATCTGATTCTAGTACGAGTATAATCAGAATAATCACAACTTTTGCAACTGCTTTTGCAATTTTATTTTGGATGTCACCGACACTTTGTATGATTCTTTTTGCTCCATTGGTTCTAATTATCCCAATGGTAATCTGGTTCTCCACAAGGGTTCAGAGGAGATATAGAAAACAACGTGAGAGTACCGGTGGGATTGTCGCAATTTTGGAAAATGTGCTATCAGGAATAACTGTAGTACAAGCCTACAATGCGACATCTTTTGAGATGGATCGAATTGATGGACAGAGCGGCGATTATAGAGATCAGGCAATATCTGCAGCCTTTATTCGAAATCGATTCATTCCTGGAATATATGTAGTTGCAGGAGTGTCCTTCGGGTTATTGGTTTCAGCCGGAGGTTGGGTTATGAATTCTGGAGAAATCAGTGTTGGACAATTCGTTACTTTCCTGCTGATTTCCACAAGGATGACAATGCCTATGTTCATCCTAGGAATGTTGCTAAATCAGTTACAGAGGGGGGAAGCGGCCTCTCGAAGAGTATTCGCAATTATTGACCTTGAGCCATCAATTTCAGATTTGGATGGCTCTGAGAACTTAGAACAACCAATAACATCGATTTCGTTTGATTCGGTTACTTTCGCATATCCAAGTACGAATGTTAACGTCGTAAACGATGTCTCATTCGAGGTTCAGTCAGGTGGATTCCTAGGAATAATGGGTCACACTGGTGCAGGAAAGTCAACAATTCTAAAATTAGTTGAGAAATTTTACCAACCTCAAGAAGGAGAAGTAAGAATAAATGGAAGAAATATTTCAGACTTCACAATCCATTCTGTTCGCTCACGAATTGGATTTGTCAGCCAAGATCCATTCCTTTTCTTTGGAACAGTGAAAGATAACGTTGCATACGCTCGTGACGCAACTGATGAGGAAGTTAAGTTAGCCCTAGAAACTGCAGGAGCGTGGGAATTTGTTGATGAAATGGAAGAAGGAATGGATACTATGGTTGGTGATAGAGGAGTCAGACTTTCAGGTGGTCAGCGTGCTAGAATTAGCCTTGCTCGAGCACTCCTAATGAATCCTGATGTTTTGATTCTAGACGAGGCTAGCGCTGCTCTCGATGCAGAGACAGAGAAGCGAATACAGCAATCTCTTTTCGGCGGAGGAAATGGTTCCAACGGTAAGAAGAGAATCACCATCGGTGTTGCTCACAGGTTAGCAACAATTCGTAACGCGGATGAAATTATTTCGATGGTTGATGGTGCAATTGTGGAACGTGGAACACACTCTGAACTTCTCGGAAATGATAGTGTTTATGCCTCCCAATGGGCAATTCAGACCGGCCAGATTCAAACAGAGGATTGAGTATGACCATCGAATGGGTCTCCGTTACACCGGGGCGAGCCATTGTTGGTAGTGATAATCGCTCAATATTATTTGGTGGAGTAGGGCCAAAACATATGATTGAGATAGATTATTCATATTCAATATCCAAGAATCCGGTTGCAATTACAGACGCTGAAAAATTAATTGAAGATAAAGAGGCTAAATTGTGTTCAGAATCCGAATGGGAATTGGCTTACCAAAAAGGAGTAATTTATGGCGGGCAAGAGTTGGAGAAACTTTCGGATAGATGTAACGGAAATTATTGGGGAAAGTCACTGGATGGTAAACCTCACTGGGTGGATAACTGGTCATTCCGTATTCACAAGCAATGGTCTTCAGGTAAGCCAGAAACTAAACTAATTGCAAGAGATTCTGAGGAATCAAAATATACTCGGTTAGTTCGATATCAGGATGATGAATACTATAATCAGAATTCAAAGACTCTACCAAAAACCAGAGACATCGTAGGTCTGCTCAAAGAAGAATTTCTAATTGCTTTATTTATCGGAATAATTCCTTCTTTTGTCTGGGCTTACTTCAACGCAAGCCCGGGATATATTCAGTCAGGATGGCCTGGACTTGTTTTTGGTGGAATAATATTAGGTCTATTTTCAATGATTTTTTGGCGTCCAAGAACAACTTCGTTTAGACTCGGAAGAACTTGTGGTAAAGTCAAAGCAAATGAGAAAAAATTACTGTGACATAATCAAATTGTATCTACAGAACTCATTATCATTCTCAGATTCAATTCTACGAATTAAAACTCCACTTTCTGAATTGTACTTTTCATTTAGAGCCCCCTCAATTATTCCATCATCGAGTGCCCATAGGGGCAATGAATCAGAGTCTTTAGATTGATTTGACAATTCTACTTTTATGTGAAAATCTGGATCTAAATCATAACTAAGTTTGCCAAGCCCAGCATATTCCCACCAGTCCATCATTTCATTTAAAAATTCAATATTTCCATCAATATCTTTCAGGCTAAAGGCCAATTCCTGACCAATCCTATTGCCTACTTGGCGGAGAAGTGAGGTCAAATCAATTCCGAACGCAGCAAGGCTTTGTACTCCGCCAGTTTCTAGAGTTCTTCTGGCCTCACTAACCTCCAATCCAGATGCCATGAATGCATCTGGATTAAATGGGGTATCCGTTTCTGGTAAATTGTCATTTATTTCCAACACCTCTCGAATTTTTTCTAAGAAAGACATGCTATCAAGTGTAAGCTTTAGAGGATCAACAATCTTTTCTTCAGTAAATCTCTTTGAGGCAGTTTCGAATGGAATCGCTTCTTCCCATATTGCATCAATTAGGTTGAGTTGAGATTCTGCGAAGGTTTCGGACTCGACAAAAAGTGCAGCATCTTCTTTGCCTCTTCCAACAGGGTTATCCTCCATGGTAAGATATTGAACCACCTCAGAAGAATCAACAACAGCTCCTTGAGCATCTAAATCATCAGAATGTTTAACCTCAATCATGTCGTTTAATTCATTGTAAAACCTAGTAGTTCTTCTGTCTAGTTGGGCAAGTACACGGATAACAATTCCTCGCTCTGCTGCGGAATTAACTTCTGCCAAAGCTGGATTCCTACATAATTGAAGAATTCCAAATTTACCCAAAACCAAAGTTAGACTTTCTTCAGCATCCTCGGCCATTTTCTCTACTTTTTTCAATATGTGTACCCTTTCTTTGAGTACTGCGAATTTCGGTTCATCAAGTTGACTTTGGCCCCTAAAAGAAGTAGTTTTTTTACCAGCAATCAAATTTTGATAACTCTCCTCCATGCGACTTAGTTGCTCTTTGTTGATTTCGATTAAATGAGAAACAACTTCGTTTATTGGAGGGCTCGAGAATCTCATTGGCCGATCTGCGGTCGAGGTAACAATACCTATTCTCTGTAATTTTTCCAGAGAGTTGTAAGCATCAAGTCTAGTTGTTGCAATTTTTTTTGCTATTTCGCTAGCTTTCATATTTGGGCTATCGGATAGCACCATCACAGTATTCACNTCTCTTTCTGAGAGACCAGCGTCCATGAGTAAGCGTTCCCAACTCATTGTATCAACTCGTTACACTACTCAGTGAGCGAAGAATTTTTGCTACATGTTGACGAGGTCTGAATAGCCAATCATAAACAAAGTGAATTTTATTGTCAGGACCAATTACGAAAGAAGACTTAGAAGGGAATTTTCCTAGATGGACGGGAACGCTATAACTTTCAGCGATTTCTCGTTCCGGATCAGATAGTAAAATGAAAGGTAATTGTAANTCCTCCTTGAATTCCTTGTGTTCATCTACGGTATTCTGGCTGATTCCGATAATTTCTGCAGGGGGCTCGAGAGAACTGAAAATATTGTATTGTTCTTTGAATGATAGACAGCCCCTTTTGCAAGTGGGAGAACCATCTTGAGCGTAAAAAAACAAAACTTTCCACCGGCCATCTAAATCGCTAAGGCTGAACTCATCACCTTCGCTCGTTAACGCAGAAAAGTCCGGTGCTGTTGTCCCCACTAGTGATTGCATNTGATGGTCCTCCTTCAAACCTGATTTAATCTAATCTAAATCTAGAAGGTGTCCCATTCTAGCGCCTTTAGTTGCAAGATACTGACTGTTGAAGTTCGAAATCCCTGCTATATGCTCGAGTCTTTGTTCTACATCAATTCCATTTTCTATCAGTCCGTTAATCTTCAAGGGGTTATTTGTCATCAATCGAATTTTACCGACTCCCAAATCTTTCAACATCTCGGCTGCTACATCGTAGGTCCGTCCATCTGCTGGCAATCCCAGAAGCAAGTTAGCATCCAAGGTATCATGACCTTGATCTTGCAAGGCATAGGCCTGAATTTTTGAGTAAAGACCGATACCACGTCCTTCTTGACGCAGGTATACGATTGCTCCACATCCTTCTTCCTGAATCTTGCTCATTGCCGCCTGAAGCTGAGGGCCACAATCACACTTTAGAGAGCCGAATGCGTCCCCAGTAAGGCATTCAGAATGAATCCTTACTATAGGGGTGTTTTTGTGGTTAGAAATATCTCCAGTGTAAAGTGTACTGTGTTCTTTTCCGTCAGGTCCAACAAACACCCTAATTCTGAAATTTCCATACTCGGTTGGGAGGAAGGAATCTGACTCAATTTNTAGAGGTCTAATATCGTCTATTTGTATTGTCATTCAATTGCCACGTAATTACCTTTGCTTATCAAAGACTGTTTTTATGGAACCGATTTTGAAAACACTCAGTTAAATAGCGTATGATACTCAAGTATTTCGATGAAAGACAGTCTAGGTTTGCCGGACGAGGCGTTCTGGTCGGCTTTGACGAGCTCGATATCCAATAGCTCTTCTGATTCCACAGGTCGAATTAATCGCCTAAACAGCCGTGAGATCAACCCACATGGTGAATTTGTCCTCTACTGGATGACAGCCTCCAGGAGGTATCATCACAACACTGCGCTTGAACATTCGATTTCTCTGGCCTTAGAACTAGAAAAGCCACTATTGGTTGTTGAACCAGTTTCCATTCGACACATTTGGTCCAGTGACCGGATTCTAACCTTTTTTGCTCAGGGAATTATCGATAACAATGCCATCTTTGCATCTAATCGATTAACCTACGTCCCGTGGGTAGAAACGCACAAACAAACTGGAAATAGTCTACTGAAAAATCTGTCTAAAAGGTCCTGTGCGGTCGTAATCGACGATTTTCCAACTTACCTGCCAAGAGATGTCATGAGCAGAGCATCCAGGTTTTGTAAAGTCAGATTAGACGCAGTAGATTCCAACGGGATATTACCTATTGGATGGGCTGATCGTGCCTTCCCCTCTGCATATTCCTTCCGGAAACATATGCAACGAAATCTAATGAATGCTCTAGCAACACTTCCGGCATTTGACCCCATGGAAAATGTCCAAACCGATTTACGTCTTTCCAACACATATCTGGAAAATTTATTTTCCAAAGCGGGTAGTCCAATCACTCCTTACGAATGGTTGTGGAGGATAGCCCAAGGCGGAGATATTGGGAAGGAAGCGTGCGCTCCGTTAGATATCGATCATGATGTGCCTCCAGTCAACTCGAAACGCGGTGGTAGATTCGAAGCCGTTGCAAGATTAGATCGATTTCTAAAAAAAGGATTGGATAAATACGATTCGGGTAGAAATAATCCAGATGATTCTGCAAGTAGCGGTTTATCGCCTTGGCTTCATTTTGGCCATATTTCCTCAGTTGAGGTGGTCAAGGAAGTATTAGGCCGTTCGGGATGGGACCCGAGTAACATTTCAATCGAAGATACTGGAAGGGGAACACGTAGTGGTTGGTGGGGTGTTCCTGAAGCCCACGAAGCCTTCCTAGACCAAATTATCACTTGGCGTGAACTTGGATTTAATTTCGCACATATCAGAGAAGACCACAACTCAATCGAATCGATTCCAGATTGGGCAAAGACATCTCTAGATTTGCATTCTTCGGACCCAAGAGATGAATATACATTCGAACAAATTGAGAATGCAGAAACCGCTGATGAAATTTGGAACGCTGCCCAAAGACAATTGCTACGTAGTGGCCATATCGATAATTATCTCAGAATGCTCTGGGGTAAGAGAATTCTAGAGTGGGCTCCAAATCCCGAAACAGCTGCTGAATGGATGATCAAAATCAATGATAGATGGGCTCTAGATGGTAGAGATCCAAATTCCTACACCGGTATTTTCTGGGTGTTGGGAAGGCATGATAGAGCATGGGGCCCAGAGAGACCAATTTTCGGTAAAGTACGATACATGTCTTCACAGAACACTAGGAAAAAGTTGCACCTAGAGAGATATCTTGCTCGCTGGGCAGAAGACGCTCCAATTCCAAAGTGAGGGGGGATTAGGTGTANAAATACGAGCACAATACAGTTGTCGAATCGAATATTGAAACCACATTCGATTGGTTCGAGCACGAAGGCTCTTTTCGTAGACTAATGCCTCCTTGGGAAGTAGCAGAAGAAGTCAGAGCAGATGAAACCCTAGAAGTAGGGTCACAGAGAATTTTCCGGTTTCCAATGGGGCCAATGAAGATGACTTGGATAGCCGAGCACACAGCATACGACCCACCACATCATTTTGCTGACAAAATGGTCAAAGGACCATTTTGGCGCTGGCATCATGACCACAATCTAAGTGAGGTAAATGGTGTAACGACAGTAACTGATGAAGTAAGCTATCAAGTTCCATTTGGGCCACTCGGTAATCTAGTTGACAGAATTTTAGGGGGGGCATTAGTTAGAAGTCGAGTNACTCGCATGTTCAAAGCAAGAGAACTTCGTCTTCAACGTGATTTACAGCAACATGGTAAATTCGCAAACCAATCCAGAAAGAAAGTCCTGATTGCTGGATCTTCGGGATCTATAGGAACTCAACTTGTCGCATTCCTAGACACTGGAGGTCATGAGGTTTGGAGATTAGTCCGTCGACCTGCAAAAGTTGGAGCACAGGAGTTAGAATGGTATCCCGAAAAGGGAGAACTCGATGCAAGTATTCTTGAGGGATTTGATGTAATCATTCATCTTGGAGGAGTTGGAATAGGTGACAAGAGATGGAATAAGCGTAGAAAACAGATGATTCGAGATAGTCGTGTAAATAGCACAAAATTACTCGCAGATGCAATTTCTACCTTAGAAAATAAACCAGAATGTATGATGTTAGCCAGCGCTATTGGCTGGTATGGTGACAGAGGAGATGAGCAATTAACAGAAGATAGCACACCAGGCGAAGGCTTCCTTCCNGATATTTGTAGAGAATGGGAAGATNCNGCATCAACTGTNGAAGAATTNGGAGTAAGAACAGTATTNCTTCGAACTGGNATAGTNCTAACCGCAACNGCAGGNGCTCTGGGAAAGATGCTATTTCCCTTCAAAATGGGAGCAGGCGGTCCAATTGGAAACGGAAAGCAATGGATGTCTTGGATATCACTCGATGATGAGATATATGCGATTAATCATCTAATGATGAATACTGATTCCAAGGGAGTTTACAACTTGTCTGCTCCAAATCCAATTGAGCAGAAAAAATTTGCAAAGACTCTCGGTAGAGTATTGCGAAGACCAGCCTTTTCTCCTCTACCTAGATTCGTGGTCAAGATTCTCTTCGGTGAAATGGGGGAGAAACTCACTCTGGAGAGTCAAAGAGTATTGCCTACTAGACTAACATCAGAGGGCTATCAATTCATTCACGAAGACCTTGAAACAGGTCTGAGGGATACCTTGGGACTCTGGAAATAAATTCAGATTGGAGTCCTGAACCCGAAGGCCCTGACGACGCACCAACCAGTGCGACCTTCGAAAATAGCGAATGCTCCACCCACGAATGCTCCAGCAGGTACTACCCAAGCTAAGTCTGGGGCGCTTATTATCAAGCATGCCGCTGCTAAACCGATTGAGGATAACACTCCCATTATGCCCAATCGAAGCCTAACGGCTTTACCTCGAGCATCGATATTACACTCGAGTACCATACTATTACGACAATAATCTAGGATATTAAGGCCTGTTTTACAAATTGAATGCTATCAATCACGTGAACGGTCATCTATTTGTAGCCCTGGATGGCCGCGAAATATTCTCCATTTGCCGCGTAGCACACCGATTCCATAATTCCAA